>NZ_JCANSZ010000008.1:0-223248 GCF_059570535.1 Streptomyces sp. CNP082 | reverse complement strand
CTCTGCGGCGCGGCCCCGCTGCCGGCCTCCTCAGGCCGCACCCACCGCCACCGCCTCAACCGCGGCGGCGACCGGCAGGCCAACTCCGCGCTCTACCGCATCGTGCTCTGCCGCCTGCGCTGGGACCAGCGAACCAAGGAGTACACGCAGCGGCGCACCAAGGACGGCCTGTCCAAGAAGGAGATCATCCGCTGCCTCAAGCGGTACATCGCCCGCGAGATCTACCAAGTCCTGACCACCCCGGCCAACACCACCACCACTGCCGAACAGCTCACCACCGCCGCTTGACATCCATAAGAGCATCGCCCCGGCGGCCGGACACCCCGACCGGACCTGCGCCCGCCCCGGCAGGCTTCAGTCCACGCCGCACAGCCGCAGCAGCGCCGCCGTGGCCGCCGCGGCGACCACCACGACCACGAACGGCGCCCGGCGCCACGCCAGCACCCCGCCGACCCCGACGCCCGCCGGCCGCGCGACCCCCGCGAAGCCTCCGTCGTCCAGCAGCGCCTGCGTGCCGACCAGGGCGGTGAGCAGCACGATGGCCGCGACCGTCATCAGCCGCTCCACGCGCGGCTCCAGCCGGACGCGGGAGCGCAGCGCGGGACCCGCGAAGCGAAAGGCGAACGTGCCGGCGCCCAGTACGAAGACGGCGAGCACCAGGGTCGTCGTGGTCATCGCACCCGCTCCTCGTCGTACGCACCGGCCCCGGGCTCGTCATCACCGCAACCGGACTCGCCGCCTCCGGCCGCACCGCCAGCCGCCGCACCGCCAGCCGCCGCACCGCCGGCCGCCGGACCGCCCTCCGCCACCGGCGCTCCGCCCCCGGGCTCCAGCGCCCCCTCGCCCCCGCCGGTGCCCGCCACCGCCAGCCCCGCCAGCGCCAGCAGCACCGGCACCCCCGCCGGCAGGAACGGCGCCGCCGCCAGCGCGACGCCCACCCCCGCCAGCGCCGCCCGCCGCGTCCCCGCCTCCCGCAGCGACGGCAGCACCAGCGCCAGCAGCACCGCGGGGAACGCCGCGTCCAGCCCGAAGGCGTCCGTGTCGCTCACCGCCGTACCGCCCAGGGCGCCCAGCACGACCCCCGCGTTCCAGCAGACGAACAGCCCGATGCCGCACGCCCAGTACGCCGCCCGCCGCCGCACCGGGTCGCGCTGGGCCAGCGCGAACGCCACGGTCTCGTCGATCATCAGGTGGCTGCCGGCGAACCGCCGCAGCCGCCCGCCGCCCAGCGCGTCGCCGACCGTGAAGCCGAACGGCACATGCCGCGCGTTCACCAGCAGCCCCGCCGCCACGGCCGCCAGCGCGGTGCCGCCGGAGGCGACGATGCCGACGAACATGAACTGCGCCGCCCCCGCGAAGACCACCACAGACAGCAGCACCGGCAGCCACAGCGGCAGCCCCTCGCCGACCGCGATGGCCCCGAACGAGACGCCGACCAGGGTGTCGGCGGCACAGACGAGCGCGATATCGCGGGCGAGGTCGCCGCGCAGGGTTCGCCATATCGAACGCATGGCTGCCATGGTGAACATCCGGTACTCTGTTCGTCAAGTCGAATAAGAGACCGACAGAACGAACGGAGCGCGCCCATGGCCCCGAGCGGCGGAGCCCCCCTCGACGCCATCGCCGCGTCGCTCCAGCGCGAGCGCCGCCGTACGGGGCTGACGCTGACGGAGCTGGCCCGCCGCGCGGGCATCGCCAAGTCGACGCTGTCCCAACTGGAGTCCGGCACCGGCAACCCCAGCGTGGAGACGCTGTGGGCGCTCAGCGTCGCGCTCGACGTGCCCTTCGCCCGGCTCGTCGAGCCGCCCCGCCCCCGCATGCAGGTCATCCGCCGCGGCGAGGGCCCGTCCGTGCCCTCCGAGCACGCCGACTACGCCGCGACGCTGCTCGCCTCCTCCCCCGCCCACGCGCGCCGTGACATCTACCTCATCACCGTCCAGCCCGGCACCCCCCGCCGCTCCGACCCGCACTCCCCGGGCGTCGTCGAGCACGTCATCCTCAGCAGCGGACGCGCCCGCGTGGGCGTGGCGGAGGAGCCGGCCGACCTCGAACCGGGCGACTACGCCTCCTACCCCGCCGACGTTCCGCACGTCTTCGAGGCCCTCGCGCCGGACACGGTCGCCGTCCTCGTCTCCGAGCACGACTGACGGCGCCCGAAGCCCGCACCGGTCGGGCATAGGCAGGGGGCAGGCGTTACGCGGCAGCCAGGTAGCCGTGCTCCAGCAGCCAGTTGACGTTCAGCCGCTGCCCCTCGCCCGGGTCGAGGAACACCGGGTCCAGCTTGATCTGCTCGCCCCCGCCGGGCTGCTCGAACCACGGCGCGACCGCCCCCTGCCAGACCCAGAACGGCTTGGTCACCTGGTAGACGCGGTAGTCGCACGGAGCGTCGGGGTCGCGGGTGTTGAGGTTCTGCGGGGGCAGCGCGCGCTCGGCGTAGCGGTCGCCGGCGGGGGCGAGGTAGCCGCCGTACTCCGAGCCGAAGCGGTCGAGCAACTGCCCGGCCTCCAGCCGGGTCGCCTCCCGGTCGACGGCGCCGTTGACCTCGGCGAAGCCGTCGTTCGGCGGGTACTTCCAGGTTCCACCTTCGGCCGGGCCCGTCCAGTACTTCTCCAGGAACGCGGCGGGCGTGAGCGAACCGGTGGGCCGCCAGCCCTGCAGCAGCGGGCCGACCCGCGGCTCCCACCGCCCCGGCAGGTGCTCGGGCCCCAGCCGCGCGTCACCGTAGCGCTCGCCGGTGCAGACCGGCTCGGCCCGCAGAGCGGCGCCCGTGGCAGCGGTGCCGGCCGGGGGCGCCGCGGGGGCGCCGCGGACGGCCGCGGGGTGGGCCACGGAGTCGGGGTGTGCGGCGGAGACCGCCGCGGCGGGGACGCCACCGGCGAGGCCGGCGGCGGCGACGAGGACGGCAAGTGCCGTGCGTACAGTGCGGGTTCGCGTCACGGTGGGGGTCCTTCACGCTCGGCGGACGGCGGCCCCACCATGATCCGCAGGGCGGGCAGCGGCCCCGCAGACCAACACGCCCGCCACCGGCCCTCCATCGGGTGAAGCGGAGTGCGCCGCGGGCGTACGGGCCCGGCGCCACCCCCGCCGCCGTCAGCCGCCCCCCGCCACCGTCAGCCGTCGTCAGCCGCCCCCCGCCACCGTCAGCCGTCGTCAGCCGCGGGGCGGGATTCCCAGCTCCGCGAGGAGTGTGCGTACCCGCTTCTCGATCTCGTCCCGTAACGGCCGCACCTCCGCCGTCGCCCACCCGTGGGGGTCGGCCAGCGGCCAGTCCACGTAGCGCTTCCCGGCCAGCACCGGGCAGGCGTCCCCGCAGCCCATCGTGACGATCACGTCGGCCGCCCGGACCACCTCGTCGGTCCACGCCGTGGGGTACTCGCCGGACGCGTCGATCCCCCGCTCCCCCAGCGCGGCCACCGCCGCAGCGTTGGCCTCCGCGCCCGGCGCGGAGCCCGCCGACCAGGCCACCGCGCGGTTCCCCGCCAGCCGCGCCATGAGGCCCATCGCCATCAGGCTGCGCCCGGCGTTGTGCCCGCACAGGAAGAGCACGACCGGCCGCCCGTCGCCGCTCACCCCCTCCGACCGGGCCAGCGCGTGCAGCCGGCGGCGCGCGTAAGCCTCGGTCAGCCTCGGTAGGTCCCGCGGTACGGCGCCGCGTACCGCCATGTCCTCGTACGCGCCGCACAGAAACCGCTCGATGGTCTCCTCGCCGAACACCTCACGGAACTCCGCCCGTAACCTCTTGGCGGCGGTGTGCAGCGCAAGCCGGTGCCCGGCTCTGGGATCGATAGGTGCAAAGCCCCCGGGGTCGCTCATCGCGGAATTATGGGCCTTCCCGGCCGCGCGCACACCCGGAACGGCTCCGTCACCCGTCCCCGGAAGTGACAGAGGGGGCACGTTCGACGCTGTACGGGGTAGGCAATGCCGCGGGCGGGCCGGAAAGGATCCGCGCGCCGCGGCACACCGGAGGAAGCGAAGGACCATGACCGAGGCACCGCAGGGGAACGACCCCTTGACCACTCAGCGGGCGCTGGAGGCACTGGCGACCGACGCCAAGGACCCGGCGGCGCTGCACGCGCTGGCCCACAGCGAGGTGCTCGTACCCGTGCCGGACGAGAGACCGGACGCGCCGGAGGAGAGCGCGGAGCCGGAGCAGGCCGGTGCCGAGGAGAGCATGATGCTGCCGGTGATGGAGCAGCCGAACGGCGACCTGCTAGTGCCCGTCTTCACCTCCGAGTCGCGGATGGGGCACGCGCTGCCCTCCGTCGACAAGTACCGCAAGCTGCCGCTGGTTCTGCTGGCCAACGCCTGGCCGTCGGACGAGGTGTCCCTGACCATCGACACCGGCAGCCCGGGCGCGCTGACGCTGAGTGCCGCGGGGGTACGCACCCTCCTCGGCCGCCCCGGCGGCTGAGGCGGGACCCGCGCCCCGCCGCGCCTGGCGGGGCGGGGCGGGACGACGGGGCCCGGCGGTTCAGGCGAGCGACCGGGACCGGTCCGTGCACAGCGACCAGATGACGAAGACGCCGATGGCGATGTTCACGATCGCCCACACCGGCTGGAACGGCAGCCACACGAAGTTGGCGATCACCGCCAGGCCGGCCAGCGCGACGCCCACGATCCGGGCCCATTGGTTGCCCCGGAGGATGCCCAGGCCCGCCAGGGCGACGACGACACCGAGGATCAGGTGGATCCAGCCCCAGCCTGTCAGGTTGAACTCGTAGACGTAGCCGCCCTGCCGGGCGTACACGTCGTCGTGGGTGATGCCCGCGACGCCCTGCAGCACGGCGAGGACGCCGTACACGAGCATCAGCACCCCGGCGAACACCGCGCCCCCCGTCGCCCACGGGCTGCCGCCGCTGCTGGAGGGGCGGTGGGGGGTTGTCGGCGCGGTGCCACGCGAAGAGGCGGTGGGGGTGGTCATGGGAACACTCCTTACCGAGGGCCACCGTGGGGGTGGCCGGTACTTTCAGCATCGCGCCGGGGTGCCGGGCGGACGATCCCGTGTAGGCCGTACGGGTGAAGCCCCGGGGGCTCAGCCCCGCCGCCTGCCCTCATCCCGGGTACCGCCGCGCCCCTCGCCGAGCGCCCGGCGCACCCGGCGGCTCAGCGCCGTCGCCGCGGCGGTGAGGAAGACGAAGCTGTACGTGATCTGCCCCATCACCAGGATCCGGGCCGTCTGCCCGCGCGCGGTGATGTCGCCGTAACCGACGGTCGCCACGGTGGCGACCGTGAAGTAGAGGGCGTCGACCCGGGTCCGCAGCCCGTGGAACTCCGACGACTGCCGGGCGATCCCGTTGTACGCGGCGGCGAAGACGAGGATCGAGGCGATCATCAGCAGCGGGATGGTGAACCCGGGACGGGCGTGCGGCACCTCTCTGAGCACCGCCCGGATCTCGCGGACCAGCAGCACGGTGACCGCCCCGAGCGCCAGCACGAAGAGCGTCCAGCCCAGCTCGGGTCGCTGCGTGCCCACCAGGTGCAGGGGCAGCAGGAAGTACGCGGCGAGCATGAGCGCCACCGGTGCGGCGTCGCGCAGCCAGGCCAGCAGCGGATCCCGGTGGGCGCCCCCGTCTGTGCCACCGCCCCGGTCACCGTCCGGGTCGCCATCCCGGACGATGTCGTCGTCCTCGTCTTCGTCGCGTGGGACTTTCATGCCCGCAGGACGACGATCGCCTCGTCGGTGTACGTCAGGAAGGTCAGCGTCTCGTGCAGGTAGAGCTGCACGGTCTTCGCGTCGTGCGCCGTGTACCCGATGGCCAGGTCCTCGCCGAGGCGCAGTTCGAAGTCGCCGCCGCGGGTGGACAGCGCGAGGCCGCCGCTCACCGCCGGCGCCCAGATCAGCTCGCCGTCCAGCAGCCGGGAGATGTGCTGGGCGACCGGGTAGCCGTGGTCGGCGGTCTCGCTCACCGCCGTGTACGCGTCCGCCCCCAGGAGCAGCGAGTACGGGCCGTCCACGCCGGCCAGCCGCAGCGCGGACAGCGCCTGGCTGACGGTGTCGGGGTAGTCGCGGACCTCCGCCGGCAGGCTCAGCTCGGGCAGCGAGGTCCGCGTCCGCAGGCCCTGGACACCGGCGGCGGCGTACCCGTCGGCGATCATCCGGTCCTCGGCGAACGCGGCGGTGCGGGCGGCTTCCTTGACCGGCTGCCAGTCGGAGTCCCGGGAGCCGCGCTCCACGTCGTCCACGTCTTCGCGGCTGACGGTGAACGGCACCCGCAGCTCGATCAGCCGCTGTGCCGCGCGCAGCCGCGCGGTCGCGCCGGGCGCGGGCGGGGCGATCTCCTCCAGGTGCCCGGTGCCCACGGCCGCCAGCTCGGGCCCCTCGGGTCCCGTGACGTCGACGACGCGGCGGCCGGCGACGTGGCGGCGGAAGGTGCGGCGGGCCTCTTCCTCGATCTCCGCCCAGGCCGCCTGGCTGACCGGAGCGAGTTCACGGTGCAGGTTGTTCATCGTGCGGGTGCTCCTTTGAGACCGCCGATCCCCAGCGAGCCGTCGCCGGCGGCCGGAAGGTCGGGTACGGGGTCCGGCGCGCCGGTGGCCGCCGCGCCGAGGGCGGCGGGCCGGTCGGGGAGGTCGTCGAGGAAGCCGGCCGCGGGGGCGAAGAACAGGCAGCCGGTCACGGCCGTGGAGAAGTCCAGGATCCGGTCGTACGTCCCGGGCGGGCGGCCGAGGAACATGTTCTCCAGCATCTCCTCCAGCACCGCGGGCGCGCGCGCGTAGCCGATGAAGTACGTGCCGAACTCGCCGTCGCCGACGGAGCCGAACGGCATGTTGTCCCGTACGACCTCGCGCTCCTCGCCGTCCGGTCCCGTGACGGTGTTGAGGGCGACGTGCGAGTCCTCGGGCTGCTCCCCCTCCGGCAGCTCGGTGTTGCCCAGCTTGGTGCGCCCGATGACCCGCTCCTGCTCCTCGGTGCTCAGCGCCTCCCAGGCGTCGAGGTCGTGCACGTACTTCTGCACCATCACGTAGCTGCCGCCGGCGAACCGCGGATCCTCCGCGCCTGTGAACACCGCGGCGCCCGCGGGCCTGTCCGACCGGGTTCTCGGTGCCGTCCACGAAGCCGAGCAGGTCGCGCATGTCGTAGTACTTGAAGCCGTGCACCTCGTCGGCGACCGCGACGGCCGGGCCGAGCCGCGCACGCAGCCTCCTGGCCAGCTCGAAGCAGAGGTCCATGCGCCGGGAGCGGATGTGGAAGAGCACGTCGCCGGGGGTGGCGACGGCGCGGTGGCGCGGGCCGGCCAGCTCGCGGAACGGGTGCAGCCCGGCCGGGCGCGGCCCCTGGAAGAGCCGGCCCCAGGCGGCGGAGCCGATGCCGGCGACGCACGTCAGCAGGTCGTCGGGGGCGCCGAAGCCCACGGCGCGCTGGCGGGCGGGGAGGTCTTCGAGCACGTCGCGGACCGTCTCCTCGCCGCCGGGCGCGACGGTGACGACGAGGAACACGGCCGCGGTCGCGGGCGGGGCCAGCACGGGCTGGGGTTCTGGCACGGTCCCTCCTGGTCGCGGGGGCATTCGTGACGATACGGGACGCAACCGACGGCGCAATCCGGCGGCGGCCCGCGTTCACCCGCCCGTGCCGCGAGGGAATTTCCGCACGTCACACGAGATGTCACCCGACCGGCGGCGGGCTGTTGCATGGGGGTTCGCGTACGGCGGCGGACGGGGGGGCAGCGCGTACGGCGGCGGACGGGGGGGGCAGCGCGTACGGCGGGGGCGTGGTCCGTAGCGTACGGAACCGGGGCCGGGGCGCCGCGCGTACGGGACCGGCCGGCGGCGGCCCGCCGCGCCCGGCTCAGCCGGACAGCAGGTCGTGCTCGCGGATCAGCCAGCAGACCGCCGTCAGCCGCAGCACCGCGAAGTCGTACCCGACCGGCTCGCGCCAGTCGCTCTCGGCCAGCACGTCGGTGAAGCCGACCACGTAGTCCGTCAGGTCCTCGCGCCGCATCCGCTGCGGGGCGCAGACGCGCTCGATCCGCTGCGGCAGCAGCTCGTGCCAGGGGCGGCGCTGCCGGGGCACCAACGCGTCGCGCACGGCAGCCGCGTGCTGGTCGACGGCCGCGACGAGCCCCGGCTCGAAAGCGAACTCCGACAGCCGGGGCAGGTACCTGGCGGCGACGGCGGTCAGCGGGCAGCCGACGGCCTCCTCCTCGGGTCCTCCCACGTTCACCGCACGACTCTAACCCGGATCCGGCGGACCTCCGTCCGTGAGGTACGTCCCACGCGTACCGGCCCGGTACGCGGACGGTGTTTCCAACCCGGCGGTCCGCCACTATGCTCCCGCAGCGCATGGGAGCGCTCCCATAGCGCACACCTCCCACCCGGAGACCCACCCGTCTCCGGCAGACACGACAAGGACGGACCACCATGCGCGCACGCATCCTGCGCCGATTGCACCGCACGACCCTGGCCGGCGTCCTCGGCGCCGGCCTCGCCCTCGCGGGGCTGGCCACCGCCGCCCCGGCGGCCGTGCCCGACGCCGCCGGGCACGAGTCCGCCGCGGACCTCCAGGGCCCGCTGTTCCTCGACCCCGACTCCCAGGTCCAGCGGTGGACCGCGGCCAACCCCGGCGACTCGCGGCAGCCGGTCATCGCCGACCGGATAGCCTCCCAGCCGCAGGCCCGCTGGCTCTCCCAGTACAACCCCGGCACCGTGCAGCAGGAGGTCGCCGACTACATGTCCGCGGCCGGCGACGCACTGCCCGTGCTCTCGGTCTACGGCATCCCCGACCGCGACTGCGGCGGCGCCAGTTCCGGCGGCGCCCCCGACCTGCCCTCGTACCAGAACTGGATCGAGCTCATCGCCGCCGGCCTCGGCGACCACCCGGTCGTGATCATCCTGGAGACCGACGCGCTCGCCCTGGAGGACTGCCTCGACCAGACCGGCCGCGACGACCGGCACGCGGCCCTGCGGCAGGCCGTCACCACCCTGAAGTCCGCCGACCCGCAGGCCCACGTCTACCTCGACGGCGGCCACTCCGGCTGGCACTCCCCCGCCGACCAGGCCGCCCGGCTGTCGGCCTCCGGGGTCGCGGAGGCCGACGGCGTGTTCACCAACGTCTCCAACTTCAACACCACGGCCGACGAACTCGCCTACGGCAAGCAGATCCTGTCCGCCGTCGGCGACCCCGAGCTGAAGCTGGTCGTGGACACCAGCCGCAACGGCAACGGCTCCAACGGCGAGTGGTGCGACCCCTCCGGCCGCGCGCTGGGCGAGAACCCGACGGTGACGTCAGGGGACGACGCCGTGGACGCCTTCCTGTGGGTCAAGCCCCCGGGTGAGGCGGACGGGTGCGCGGCGGCGGCGGGGCAGTTCGTCCCGGACCTGGCGTACGCGCTGGCGACCAACTGAGTTCTTCCCCGGCCACACCCTGCGCGCCGCCGGCGCGTTCAGCGGGGCCGGTCCTGGCCGGCCGCCACCGGTCCGGACCGGCCCCGCTCTCAGGGGTGGCCGTCAGGGGTATATCAGCGGCTCGTAGCCCGCGCGCACGTCGGACTCCGAGGACTTGACGTAGACCTCGGACGGCGGGCCGGGATCGACGCCGTAGTACGTGTACTCCAGGGTGGCCGGGCAACTGGAGCCGCCGATCTCGACGGTGGTCTTCTTCACCAGCTTGCCGGTGCGCAGCTCGTAGACCCGGACCGGGACCTCCCGGTTCTTGAACGCCACGTTCTGGACCCCGCCGATGGCCAGCTCGGACTCGTACGGGCAGTTCGCGACCGTGGCGCCGTGCTTCGACTTGCCCGCGCAGATGATCGCCACCGCGTCCTTCACGTCCTTCGCCTTCCAGGAGGACGGGAGCTTGCCGCGGTGTGCGCTCTGCCCGTAGAGCAGCGCGCGGCGCGGGCCGTCGCCGCGGTAGGGCTTGGCGCCGCGGTACGGGGCGGGGTTGTCGCAGTACTCGGGCTTGCCGCCGTACGGCGTCTTCAGCAGCCCGCGTACGTTGTCGAGCTGGATGGCCAGCTCCGCGCGCTCGACGCCGTCCTCGGCGGTGCCGGCCAGCTCGTGGTCGGGGTACTCGTCGAGGAGTTGCTCGTACTGGGTGCGGGCCTCCTTCCAGGTGTCGTCGGCCATCAGCTCGTCGCCGCAGCCGACGATCGCGCCGGGCTCGACCTCGGGGACGACGTCGGCGGCGCGCGCCAGCGCCTCGTCCCCCGGCTCGAACCTGCCGAGCCAGTCGGTGACCTCCGTGGTCGCGCAGGCGTCGTCGGTGGGCAGCGCGCCGAGGAACCCGTCGAGCGCGTCGTTCACGTCTCCGCTGCGGTCCTCGCTGCCGTCGCCGCCCCGGTACTCGCCGAGGACGGTGGCGAGGTGGCCGAAACCCGCTCTCAGGGCGACGGGGTTGCCGGTCAGTCCGTTGTCCAGCTCCTCCTCGGCCTGGGCGAGGAGCAGGTCGGCCCGGCGGCTGCCGGCGCCCTCCCAGAGCGCGGCGTCGTGTTCGGCGTACGCCTTGAGCGTGCGGGCGCCGCGTTCGCGGTCGTCGCGCGCCTGGCGCTCGGCCTTCAGCAGCAGCTCGCACGCCTCGGTGCTGTCCTCGGCGCGGGCCGTCAGCGGGGCGTCGGCGAGGCGGTGGCCGAACCAGAGGCCGTCGAGGTCGGAGACGGCCTGCTCGCACTCGCCGGCGCGGTGGGCGTCGGCGGCGTTGCTCTCGATCCGGGAGGCGTCGAGGCGCAGGGCGGTGCAGGCCAGGATGACGGGGGCGGCGACGAGGAGGGCGACGAGGCGGTCGCGGCGCGCGTTCGCGGGGAGGGCGGGGGGCGTGGGGGGTGGCGGTGGCGGTGGCGGCGCGGGGTCCGCGTCGGGCTCCGTGGCGTGCGCCGCGACGGCCTGCGCGGGGGCGGCGGCCTGAGACGGGTCTGCGGCCTGCTCCTGCCCCGCGGCCTGCGATGCCTCCGTGGCCTGCGAGGATTCCTCCGCCGCGGCGGCTCCGCGGCGGGGCAGCCGGCCTCCGGCGAGATACCAGCCGTGCACCGTCACGCCGATCCACCACGCCAGCACAACGGCCTGGAACCACACGTTCCGTCCGACCGTCGCCAGCAGGATGACGAGCAGGACCGACACGCCCGCGGCGCCGAAGGCGATCCGGGGCCGGCGGAGCATCGCATAACCGATGCCCAGCAGCGAGGCGTTGGCCAGCCCGACGGCGTACGGGTCCCGGGGCCGTACGGGCACGGGCGCCGGCTCGTACGCCGGCCAGTCGGGCTCGTTCGACAGCAGGTCGGGCTCGGTGGGCTGCTCGGCGGAACCGGCGGGCCTCCCGGGCTCGTAGGGCGGCTCGCTGGGCATCGGCGGAAACGCTTCCATGGTGATCCCTTTCTCGGGCGAGCCACCGGCGGCTGTCCCCCATCTTTCGGCACCGGAGCCGGGAGGGGTCCCGGAGAACGCCCGCCCCCCGGCGGGCACTTGGGCCGCCAGGAAGATCGTGGCCCATCGCCGCCCCGCCGAACAGGCGGATGCCGGCCTAGACGCAGGGGACGGGAGCGCAACCGGCGCCGCGCGCCCCCCGGCGGGCGGAGTGCGCCGGGCGGGGCGGATGGGACGGATGGGGCGGGCGGGGCTGGCGGGGCTGGCGGACGGCAGCGTCAGTGCGCGCACGCGCGCGTGGACGCCGGCGGCGCAGGGGCCGGAGGCGGGGCCGGCTGCACCTGCGGATGTTCCCTCGTGACGGCGCGCCGTGCCCCGTACTCCTTGCTCAGCCTTCTCCGCTACCCCTGGCTCAGCCCTCTTCCGCTTGCTCCGCTTATTCCGCCGTCAGCGCCGCCACCAGAGAGTCCAGCCCGTCGAAGTGCCAGTCGAACTCGTCCGTCGCCGCCGGCGGATCGCCGACCGGCCGCGGGACGTACGCCGTCCGCAGGCCGTTCTCCTGTGCCGCCCGCAGGTCCCAGGCGTGGGCGGCGACCATCAGCACCCGGCCGGGCGGGCAGCCGGCGGCTTCTGCGGCGAGCCGGTAGACCTCCGGCGCCGGCTTGTAGGCCCGTACCGCCGCGCCCGACAGGGCCTGGTGCCAGCGCAGTCCGCCGTGCGCGGCGAGCCGCAGCAGCGCGGGGGCGGAGGCGTTGGAGAGCCCCATCACGGGGAAGTGGCGCGCGATGCGGTCGAGTCCGGCGGCGGAGTCGGGCCACGGGGGCAGCCGCCGGGTGGCGGTGGCCAGCCGGGCGACGGCCGCCGGGTCGGTGACGCCCGCGCGTTCGGCCACGAGCCCGGCGGCTTCGCGGTCGACGGTCTCGCTGTCGGCGTACGGGCGCTCCCCCCGGGCCATCCGCGCCTGCTCGGCCTCGACGTGGCCCTGCCACAGGGCGAGCAGATCGCCGGCCGCCGCGTCGTCGGCCGCGGGGGCCCCCACGACGCGCTGCGCGCGTGTGGGCGGCACCCCCAGGCAGGCGCGGATCTCCGCGCGCAGGCCGCCGGGTTCGTCGACGAGCGTGCCGAGGACGTCGAAGACGACGACGTCGGCGTCGCGGATCTCGGGCATGTCTGTCCTCCTGGTTCGCGGCGGAGCCGTCGAGATCGACAACAACGGCGCCGCCCGGCCCATGCCCGTAGCGCAGGAAGAGAACCCGTCGGACAGGCGCGCGCTCCGTTTACAGCAGTGACATCCCGCGCTACCTTCGATGGGAGCGCTCCCATTGACCTGTTCACGACTAGCGTGAGACCCCCTGCCAGGTCGGTCGCCGGCCCTGGGCCCTGGGACGGCTCAGGCGGCCCGCCAAGCGCACCGAGGTCGCGGGCTCTCGCGTCAGCGCTCAGGAGAACCCGAAGGAGACCATGACCATGGCTGTCCAACGACTCGTCCGCGCCGGAGGATCGCTCCGCCTCCGGCGCACGCTCGCTCTCGCCGGGGTCGCGGGCATCGCGACCGCCGCGCTGGCGGTGCCGACGCCCGCGTCGGCCCACGGCGTCGCGATGGTGCCCGGCTCGCGTACGTTCCTGTGCTACAAGGACCTGATCGCGAACGGCTCCACGCAGATGCCGCAGAACCCCGCGTGCGCGGCGGCGGTGCAGTCCGCCGGCACGACGCCGCTCTACAACTGGTTCGCCGTGCTGGACTCCAACGCCGGCGGGCGCGCCGAGGGCTACGTGCCGGACGGCAAGCTCTGCAGCGCCGGCGACCGCAGCCCGTACAACTTCTCGCCGTACAACGCGGCCCGCACCGACTGGCCGGTCACACACCTCACCTCCGGCTCGAACATCAAGCTGGAGTACAGCAACTGGGCGCACCACCCGGGCAAGTTCGAGGTCTACATGACCAACAGCGGCTGGAGCCCGTCCAAGACGCTGGCCTGGGGTGACCTCGAGCACCTGACGACGGTCACCGACCCGCCGCAGGAAGGCGGCGCCGGCTCGGACGGCGGGCACTACTACTGGAACCTGCAACTGCCGCAGCGCAGCGGGCAGCACATGCTGTTCATCCAGTGGATCCGCTCGGACAGCCAGGAGAACTTCTTCTCCTGCTCGGACGTCGTCTTCGACGGCGGCAACGGCGAGGTCACCGGCCTGACGCCGGGCGCGATGTCGGCGGACGAGGTCAAGTCGCTGGGCGCGGGCCAGGAGAACACCAAGGCCGACCCGGTCAAGCACGACCACGGCACGCCCGCCGGGCAGACGCAGGCCGTGGAGACGCTGAACGCGGACGAGTCGAACCTGGCCGCCGTACAGGACGACTCCTCGACCGTGCTGCCGGCGGCGCTGGCCGGTGTGGGCGCGGTGATCTTCGCGGGCGGCGCGCTGGTGTACAACCAGCGGCGCAACGGGCCGGGGAGGCAGCAGAGCTGACCGAAGCACAGAGGGCGGAGCCCGGCGCCGGGTTCTGCGGTGCGGCGGCAGGACGCCGCTGACGGGCGCCGCGCGGGGCCGGATGGAACGGGGGCACCCGGCCCCTCGACCGGGCCCGGCCGGCGTGGGGTTCGGCCGGGCCCGGGCTCGCGCCTGCGTTCCCGGGGGAGGGCGTACGGCGTACGAACCGGGCGCGGCCCCCGGCCCGTCGGCGGCGGGCGGGCCGTACCGTACGCGCGTCGGGGGGCTAGCCTTCCACTTCTGCCTGCGCTTCTCCCTCTGCCTCTGCCTTTGCCTGCGCCTCTGCCTGCGCCTTTGCCCGGGCAGCCGCCCTGGCCGGCGCTTTCGCCCCGTACAGGCGCAGCACCCCCGTACGCAGCGCTTCCGCCGCCGCGGCCGGGGTCATCCGGCCGGCGGCGACCTCCGCCCCCGCCGCGTGGCCGAGGGCGACGGTGGCGGCGGCCAGCCAGCGGGGCTCGGCGGTGCGGTCGAACTCCCCCGACTGCTGGCCGCGGCGGGCGATCCGCTCCAGCCGGTCGGTGATCGGCCGGTGCTGCTCGTCCGCCTCCCGGCGGTCCGCGGCGGGCGGCTCGGTGTGCCGGAGGGCGGGGTAGCGGTCGGCGATCTCCCAGCTCACGTCGAGCAGCCGCAGCAGGCCGGTGGCGGCGGGGAGTTCGTCGAGGCGGGCGGAGTCGAGCGCGGCGTCGGTCTCCGCCGTGACGCGGTCGAAGACGGCGGTGAGGACCTCGTTGCGCGAGGGGTAGTGGGCGTAGACGGTCTGGCGGGTGACGCCCGCGGCGGCGGCGATGGCCTCGACGCTGGCCTCCGGCCGCTCGCCGAGCAGCCGGACGGCGGCGTCGACGATGGCGGACCGGCTGCGCTCGGCGTCGGCGCGGCGGCGGCGCCGCGGGGCGGGGCGGTCTCCCGCGGACTCGGCGGGCTCCCTGGATCCCTTGGACGGCAAACTCATACACCTTGTCAAAATTAGCTCGGGCGTTATATTTTACGGAGTGTAAGAGATGGCGCCAGCGGGTGCCACTTCGTACTGCGTGCGGGCTCGCCCCGCCACGGGGAGGGGGCCGACATGCCAGGTCACAAGGTGATCGACGAGGAGACCGGCAGCCGGACAGCCCGGCAGTTCGTCACCGACTTCTTCACCTCCTTCACGCGGGAGGTCACGGCGGACGACGGCGATCCGGGCCCGGTCATCGACCGGTACTACACCCCTGACGCCGTGCAGACGGCGGACGGGATCCGGATCGACCGGCAGCGGCTGGCGGCCCACATCCGCCCGGTCCGCAAGAACGTGACGGACTTCGACTTCGAGGTACACGAGGCGCTGCGGGACGGGGAGCGGATAGCGGCCCGCTTCACCGTCCGCGCCACCGACCGCAGGGGGCGGCGCACCGCCACGGAGGTCCATCTTTTCGGCGAGCTGGCCCCGGACGGCCGGATGCGCCGGACCCACCAGCTCACCCGGCCCCTCAAGGACCCGGGGACGGGCGGGAACAGGACGGACGGGAACGGGACGGGCGGGGAGGGGGAGGGCTCGTGATCGAGTCGCGTCACACCGTGCTGGGGATGGTCTGCGGTCACTGCGCGGAGACGGTGGGCGAGGAGATACGGCGGCTCCCCGGCGTCACGGACGTATCCGTGGACGTCGAGGGTGAGACCCTCGTCGTACGGGCCGACCGCCCGGTGCCGGAGGCGCACGTCCACGCCGCGGTGGAGGAAGCCGGCTACGAGTTGGGCCCGCCTCCCGCCGGACCACCCGCGGCACCACGGAGCTAGCGCGCCCGTCCGCACCCGCACGCCGTCGTCGCCTTCGCCCCGCCGATCCCCGTCGGCCCGCGCCACCGCGCCGCACACCCCGCACACCCCGCACACCCCGCACACCCCGCGGACGCCGCGGACGCCGCGGACGCGCGGCACCCCCGGAGCGCGGGGTCCGGAGGTGCCGGCATGCTCAAATGCGGCGTGCGGGTGGTCAGCCGGTGAAGCCGGCGGTGATGCGGGTGAACTCCCAGTCCGGACGGTCGCGGTTGACCGCCCAGAAGGCCATCCGGCCGATGTGGTGGTCGTTGGCCCAGGACTCCGTCAAGCCCCCGACCCCGACCGGTCGCCGCCGCCGGACCGGCCCGGCACACCGGCCCCACCCGGCCCGCCGGACCAGCCGGCCCCGCCGTCCCCGGCCGGCCCGCCGCCGCCCGCGCCCCGCTCCGCCCCCGCCGACCACTCGTCGAAGTGCACGATGAAGTCGTCGACCATCCGGTGGAACAACCCCGCGAGCCGCCGCAGATCCTCCGGCGACCACTCCGCCAGCGCCTCCTGCATCCCCACGCACGCCACCTCGCGGATCCGGCCGATCGCCTCGCGCCCCGCCTCGGTGAGCTGGATGCGCTGCGCCCGGCGGTCGTCCGGATCCGGGACGCGGGACACGTAGCCCGCCTTCTGCAACTGCTGCACCTGTCGCGTCACGTGCGACGCCTCCACCCCCAGCCGGTCCGCCAGTTCGCCGAGGCGCAGCGGCTCGGAGTCCTCGATCTGCCGCAGCAGCGCCACCGCCGCCCGGTCCAGCGGCACTCCGGCGAGCGCCATCAGCCGCTCGTGCTGCCGCGCCCGCCCGCTCAGATAGGCAATGCGGCTGAGGGCGCGCTCGATCTCGGCCACGTCCGGTGAAACGTGGGTGGCTGCTGGAGGCCGGGTAGACATAGGCATCACTTTAACAATCGTTTGCTTGACTCAACTAAGCGTTACATGCTTGCGTAAATCAAGTAATCTCACTTCCCGCCGCAGGAGTCCACTCCGATGACAGACACCACCGCCACGGTGGCCAAGGACGGCCTCGCCGACCGGCCCGGCCAGTCCTCCGGACCCGGCCTGACGCTGCTCGCGCTGGCCACCGCCGGGCTCGTCGTATCGCTGCAGCAGACGCTGGTGCTGCCTCTGCTCCCCCAGCTCATGCAGACCTTCGACATCTCCGTCACCGCTGTCTCGTGGGTCTTCACCGCGACGCTGCTCGCCGGAGCGGTCGCCACGCCGCTGCTGTCCCGCTTCGGCGACATGTACGGAAAGAAGAAGATGATCTCGGTGACGATGGCGCTGCTCGTCATCGGCACCGTGATCTGCGCGATATCCGACTCGCTCCCCGTCTTCATCGTCGGCCGCGCGCTCCAGGGCACCTCCTCCGCCGTCATCCCGCTGGCCATCGGGATGATCCGCGACTCCTACCCGCGCGAACGCGTCACCACCGCCATCGGCGTCGTCAGCGCCACCCTCGGGGTCGGCGGCGCCGTGGGCATGCTCGTCGCCGGCCTCATCGCCGACAACGCCGACTCCCACCACCCGGTCTTCTGGTTCGCCGCCGCCATGGGCGCTGTCGGCCTGCTGCTCGTCGTGTTCTGGACCCGCGACTCCGGCCGCCGCGCCGGCGGCCGGCCCGACCTGATCGGGGCCGTCCTGCTCGGCGGCTGGCTGGTCAGCCTGCTGATCGGCATCAGCCAAGGCAACGCGTGGGGCTGGACCGACACCCGCATCATCGGCCTGTTCGCCGCCTCCGTCGTGCTGTGCGCGGTGTGGGTGGCCGTCGAGCTGAAGACGCGCGACCCGCTGGTGCAACTGCACATCCTGGTCGGCCCCAGGTCGCTCTCGGCCAACCTCGCCTCGCTGCTCCTCGGCTTCTCGATGTTCGCGGCCTTCACGCTGATCTCGAACTTCATCCAGACCCCCGACGACAAGGTCGGCTACGGACTCAGCGGCTCGGTGCTGGACGTCGGCCTGTACATGCTGCCCAGCACCTTCACCATGCTCATCTTCTCCGCGCTCTCCGGCCGGATCGAGGCCCGGGTCGGCGCCGCCTGGACCCTGGCCACCGGCTCGCTCATCGCGGGCGTGGCCTATGTCTGGCTGGCCCTCATGCACGACTCCGCGCTGGACGTCATGATCTTCAGCGGCATCCAGGGCCTCGGCATCGGCATCGCCTACGCGGCCCTCGGCACGCTCGCCGTCCAGCACGTGCCGATGGACCAGAGCGGCATCGCCAGCGGCATCAACTCCCTGGTGCGTACCGCCGGCGGCAGCATCGCCAGCGCCGCGACCGCGGCGGTGCTGGCGGCGCAGGTCATCGACGGCACCGAGGTACCGACCGTGGACGCGTACGTCCTGTGCTTCGTCATCGCCGGCATCGCGGCGGGCGCGGCGGCGGCCATCGCCGCGGTGAACGGACTGCGCCACCCCCGCACGTAGGCGCGTACGGCCCCGGGCGCCCGCTCTTCGTACGGCACCCGGGGCCGGACCGGCCGTCGGCGCTGGTGGCGGCGGTTCCACTGCGCGGCCTGCCTGACGGGCGGCAGTACACTCGGGCGCTGTGGCGGACACCCAGTACGAAGACCTGTTGCGCACGGTGCTCACCTCCGGGACGGCCAAGGCCGACCGGACGGGCACCGGCACCCGGAGTGTCTTCGGACACCAACTGCGCTACGACCTCGCGCGGGGCTTCCCGCTGATCACCACGAAGAAGGTGCATCTGAAGTCCATCGTGTACGAGCTCCTGTGGTTCCTGCGCGGCGACTCCAACGTCGGCTGGCTCCAGGAGCACGGCGTCACCATCTGGGACGAATGGGCCGGACCGGACGGCGAGCTGGGCCCCGTCTACGGCGTGCAGTGGCGCTCCTGGCCCACCCCGGACGGCAGGCACGTCGACCAGATCAGCGACGTGCTCGACACCCTCCGCCGCAACCCCGACTCCCGCCGGATGATCGTCTCCGCCTGGAACGTCGCCGAGCTGGCCGACATGGCGCTGCCGCCGTGCCACGCCTTCTTCCAGTTCTACGTCGCCGAGGGCAGGCTCTCCTGCCAGCTCTACCAGCGCAGCGCGGACCTCTTCCTCGGCGTCCCGTTCAACATCGCCAGCTACGCCCTGCTCACGCACATGGTGGCGCAGCAGACGGGCCTCGAACCCGGCGACTTCATCTGGACCGGCGGCGACTGCCACATCTACGACAACCACGTCGACCAGGTGACGCAGCAGCTCGGCCGCACCCCGTACGAGTTCCCGAAGCTGCGGCTGCGCCAGGCCGACTCGCTCTTCGACTACGCCTACGCCGACGTGGAACTGCTCGACTACCGGCACCACCCGGCCATCAAAGCCCCGGTCGCGGTGTGAACGTCGGGCTGATCTGGGCGCAGGCGTGTGACGGCGTGATCGGCGCGGACAACACCGTTCCGTGGCATCTGCCCGAGGACATGGCGCACTTCAAGGCGACCACCCTCGGCCACCCGGTGGTGATGGGGCGCAGGACGTGGGAGTCGCTGCCCGCACGGTTCCGGCCGCTGCCCGGCCGGCGCAACGTCGTGGTGACGCGCGACCCGCGGTGGACGGCGGACGGCGCCGTACGCGCCGGGTCGGTGGCCGAGGCCCTGCAACTCGCCGCCGCCGAGCCGGCGAAGCCGGCCGGCCCGCCCGCTGCCGGCACGGTGTGGGTGATCGGCGGCGGGGAGGTCTACCGGGCCGCGCTGGAGCACGCCACGACGCTGTCGGTGACGGAGATCGACACGGCGGTTTCCGGCGACACGTACGCGCCGGCGCCGGGACCGGAGTGGCGGGTCGCCGAGGACGGCGGCTGGCAGGTCAGCCGGACCGGCCTGCGCTACCGGATCCGCAGCTTCACCAGATGACCCACCGGGCGCGTACAGCCGGGCGCGTACAGCCGGGCGCGTCCAGCCAGCCCCGCACCAGCCCGCACACCCGCCCAAGGGTAGGCGCCTCCTCTGACATCGAGCTGCCGCCCGCGGCCCTTGACGGACTGGGTGGCAGGCGGGCGGCGGTTCTCGAGGGGGCACCGCTGGCGCCCTCAGGTCGATGTCACAGGGCGCGGCTACCCTTGGGTGGGAGTGCGGGGCTGGTCTGGGGTGAGCTCCGCTGAGCCGGGTTATTCGGGCTTCTGCCAGGCGCCTACGCCGAGTTCGCCCGTCGTGCCGAGGTCGAGTTCCGGGGTCACCGTCACCGGTGCCGCACCCGGCTGCGCCCACACCCGTACGTACGGGGCGTTGACCGCTTCGCCCGCCCCGGTGGTGTTGCGCCACACCAGTTGGGTCGACGCCCGCTCCCCCGGCCGCAGGGCCAGCGGGCGCGGCGGGGCGTCCGCGCCGGTGCCGGCGGCGATGGCGGAGCCGCCGCGGCGGATGCGTACGCCGTCGATCTCCCCGTGGTCCTCGTCGCGGAGTTGCAGACGCGGGTAGCCCTCCAGCCGGTAGACCCCGGTGCCGCAGTTCTCCAGGTGCAGCCCGACGACCCGCAGGCCCATCGCCGCGTCGCCCTCGTCCGCGTACAGCCGCACCCCTGCCGCCGGGCACGGCCCGCCCATCGACGGCGCCTCGTCCGCCGGGACGCTGCGCACCTCGCTGATCTGCACCTGAGCCTGCCGTCCTGCCGCCATCGGGTCGGAGACGTCGGCCTGGTCCGCCACCGTACGGCCCGCCGGCACCGACTCCACGATCTTCTCCGGGTGCGCCAGCACCTCGCCGGAGGCGGCCCGGACCTGGAAGGTGACGGTGTACGTCATCGCCTCCCGCCCGCGGTTGGCGATCTCGAACTCCACCCGCACCGGATCCGCGGTGCCCTCCGCCGTCTGGACCCCGGTGACGGTCACGCCGTCGACCTCGACCGGGCTCGGGTTGCCGGGCGCGGTCGGGGCCCCGGCGTCCAGGGTCGCGTCGGCCGGCTCGGTGCCGCAGGCGGCGAGCAGCAGCACGGCGGCGAGGGCCGGGGGGCCGGCGTGAAGGACGCGGGACAAGCGGGTGGTTGTGCGCATGCACCCAGTCGACCAGGGCCGATGTGCCACGGCTGTGACGGGGGTCACTCCGCTGGCCACAGCACGGTCACAGTTGAGCCACGCAGGCCCACGGGCGCGGGCCGCAGACGCAGCCCGCAGACGCAGCCCGCAGAGGCAGCCCGCAGGCGCGGGTCACCAGCGCGGCCCACCGGCGCTCAGCCCACGGGCACGCGCGCGAGACGCAGTTCGTGCGCGCCGTCGGGGCGGGCGGCCTCGAAGTAGATGTGCCACGTGTCCTCGGCGACGACCGCGTCGACGTAGCGCAGCGAGCCCGTGCCGTACGGAACCGTCGCCCACGGCCCCTCGGTGCTGAGCCGGTGCCAGGTGCGCAGGTCGTACGAGAGCGCGAGGCCGCAGCGCCCCTCGTAGTTCTGCTCGTGGGAGGCGATCCCGTCGTAGAAGCCGAGCCAGCCGGCGCCCGGGCCGAGCGGGACGGCGCAGTTGAGCCGGGTCTGGTAGGCGTCCCAGCCGCTGCCGGTGGGCATGACCTCGCCCTGCCAGGTGAACGTCGCGCCGCCGTCGAGGGAGACGGCGAGGCCCGCGGGGCGGGTGGTGAGGCCGGTGTTGTAGATGTCGGCGGTTTCGTGCGCGCGGGCGGCGTCGGCGGGCGAGAGCCCGGCGCGCGCGTAGCTCGCGAAGAGG
Organism: Streptomyces sp. CNP082; assembly: GCF_059570535.1. NCBI lineage: Bacteria > Bacillati > Actinomycetota > Actinomycetes > Kitasatosporales > Streptomycetaceae > Streptomyces > Streptomyces sp. CNP082. Next base: position 202,009 of record NZ_JCANSZ010000008.1, on the reverse strand, counting down.
TAGGTGACCGGGCCGTGCCGGAGGGTGTACGGGTCCTTGACCCCTTCGGTGCCGGTGCCTGCGGCGGTCAGCGCGGGGCGGGCGTCGGCGAGGTCGAAGGCGTCGGGGGCGGCGGCGTCGACGACGTCGATGCGCCAGCGGGAGTCGGCGGGGTCGACATAGCTGAGGTAGAGCTGGTAGCCGCCGGGGGTGGGCAGCAGGCTGAAGCGCTCCATCGAGTCGGTCCCCAACTGCCCCTTCTCCACCGCCCACACGTCGGTGAAGTCCGTCCCGTCGTCGCTCACGGCGACCGCGCAGCGCCAGCCGCGTTCGCCCCCGGGGTGGCCGCGGGGCCGCCGGCGGCGGTACGTCATCAGCCACCGGCCCCGCTCGGGCTCGTACAGCACCCCGGGGCTGCCGGCCCAGTACCCGGGCTCGGGTTCCTCGGGGAGCATCACGACCTCCGCCTGCGCGGGGTCGAAGGCGGGCAGGGGAGTGCTGATGCGGTGGGTCGGCATGCCGGTCAGCCTAGGAGCCCGGCGGCCCTGGCCGTAGCCCGCGCAACATGACGAGCAGGTGAACTCACACGGGGCCGGGGTGAGTCAGGGGGCACGCCAGGTGAGGCCGTAGCGGCGCAGGACGTGGCGGCGGTAGCGCACGCCGGGGAGCACGCGGCGGGCCTCGGCGCGGACCTCGCCGTAGCTCATGTGCGGCCTGACGAAGGGCATGCCGGTCGGGAAGGACGCGCGGCGCAGCACCTTGGCGGCCCGTACGAGGGGCGCGGCGGCGACCATGACGGCCCAGTCGCCGACGGTCACCTCGCGGGCGAGGCCGACGACCACGAGGACGCCGCCGGGGCGCAGCAGTTCGCGCATGCGGGCGAGGGCGGCGGTGAAGTCCATGTGGTGCACGGCGGAGACCGAGCAGATGAAGTCGTAGCCGGCGGCGGGCAGGCCGGCGGTGAGGAAGTCGCCCGTGACGAAGCTGATCCCCGGCCGGCCGGCGGTCCGCTCGCGGGCGCTGGCGATCATCTCCGGGGAGCGGTCGACACCGGTGACGCGCTGCGCCCGCGCGGCGAGTCTGCCCGCGAGGAGGCCGTCGCCGCAGCCGACGTCGAGCGCGTCGCGGCACCCCTCGGGAACGGCGCGCAGGATGCCCGGGTGGTGGGCGACGTTGATGTTCCAGTAGCGGTCGGGGGCGGAGTCCGGCATCGGCTCATGGTACGGAAGGGGTGGCTGGGGGCGTACGGGCGCGGGGGAACGCGGCGTACCGCCACCGGGACCGCGTACCCCCGCAACTCCTGTACGGGCACGGACATATGGCGCGTTCGCACGTATCGGACCACGCGTCCGTGCGCGCTCTCTTGACGGGCCGTTCCCCGGAGCGTAACCATCCACCGCAACGGGAGAGCGCTCTCCCACTCTCCCTCCCCCCACCCCCAGGAGGCCCCCGATGAGGAGATCGCGCCTCTACGCCGTGCTCCTGCCGGCCCTGGCACTGGCCCTGTGCATCACCGCACTCGGTGCCATCGCCGTCACCGGCGAGTCGGCCAGCGCGCGCACCGCCCCGGCCGACGGCATGGACCACTCCGCCCATGCCGCCCACGCCCAGCCCCGCCCCGCCGCCTCCGGCGACGACCCCGACGGCGACGGATACATCCCCGCCGACCCGCCCGTCACCGGCGTCCAGCCGTCCGACAAGGAGCCGCCCCACCGCTACTTCCACGAGTTCCAGGCCAACTGCTCCGTCACCCACACCGAGCCCGACGACCCCATCGTCTACCCCGGCCAGCCCGGCAGGTCCCACGACCATACCTTCATGGGCAACGACACCACCGACGCCTACAGCACCACCGCCTCGCTCGACGCCGGCGGCACCGCGTGCAAGGCGCCCGGCGACAAGTCCGGCTACTGGATGCCCACGCTCTCCAACGCCGGCGAGCCCGTGCTGCCCGTCGGCGAGCAGGTCATCTACTACAAGGCCGGCGTCACCGACTACACCAGCGTGCGCCCGTTCCCCAAGGGCCTGCGCTTCGTCGTCGGCAACCCGCTGCAGAGCGCCGAGGAGTTCCGCAGCCACCCGGGCTTCGTGGAGGGCTGGGAGTGCGGCGAGAGCTACTTCAACACCGACTTCCCCACCGCCTGCCCGGACAGCCGGGACACCCAGCTCAACATCCGGATGCAGGCGCCCAGTTGCTGGGACGGCCAGTACCTGGACACCCCGGACCACCAGAGCCACATGGCGTACCCCGTGGTCAGGGCAGGCACCAACAACAACGTCTGCCCGCAGACGCACCCGGTCGCGCTGCCGATGATCGAGTTCAAGATGGCGTTCCCCGTGAACGGCGACATGTCGCAGGTCACGCTCGCCAGCGGACGCGGCTACTCCTTCCACTACGACTTCATCAACGTCTGGGACGACGCGACCCTCAAGGCCCTGGTCGACCACTGCGTCGTCGGCGCGCTCCAGTGCAACGCGCGCGGCTACGACGAGACCCACCCGGAAGCCGGCGCGGCCCTCAACAAGGACTACGAACTTCCCTGACCCCCACCGCTGGAGGACCCCTTCCCATGCACCCTCAACCCCCCGCACCCCCTGGCGCGGCAAGACGCCTGCCCGCCGCCCTCGCCGCCGCTGCCCTGCTGGCCGGCCTGACGGTCGCGGTCCCGGCCGCCGCCGAGACCGCCCCGGAGCCCGCCGCCGCCGCGAGCGTCGTCGAGGTCACCGGCTCGCAGGGCGACTGGCAGCTCACCGTCGACGGCCAGCCGTACACCGTCAAGGGCCTGACCTGGGGCCCGCCCGTCGCCGAGGCCGCCAGCTACATGCCCGACGTCGCTTCCCTGGGCGCCAACACCGTACGCACCTGGGGCACCGACGCCACCACCCTTCCGCTGCTCGACGCCGCCGCGGCCGACGGCGTCAAGGTCATCGCCGGCTTCTGGCTCCAGCCCGGCGGCGGGCCGGGCAGCGGCGGCTGCGTCGACTACGTCACGGATGACGCGTACAAGAACGACATGCTCGCCGAGTTCCCCAGGTGGGTCCAGGAGTACAAGGACCACTCCGGCGTGCTGATGTGGAACGTCGGCAACGAGTCGGTCCTCGGCCTGCAGAACTGCTACCAGGGCGACGAGCTGGAGCGCCAGCGCGACGCGTACACGACCTTCGTCAACGACATCGCGAAGCGCATCCACGAGGTGGACCCGAACCACCCCGTGACCTCCACCGACGCCTGGGTCGGCGCCTGGCCGTACTACCAGAAGAACGCCCCCGGCCTCGACCTGTACGCCGTCAACTCGTACGCCGCCGTCTGCGACGTGCGCGCCGCCTGGGAGGCCGGCGGCTACGACAAGCCGTACATCGTCACCGAGGGCGGCCCGCCCGGCGAGTGGGAGGTCGAGGACGACGCCAACGGCGTGCCCGAGGAGCCGTCCGACGTCGCCAAGGCCGAGGGCTACGGCCGCGCGTGGGACTGCATCACCGGCCACCAGGGCGTCGCACTCGGCGCCACCCTCTTCCACTACGGCGTCGAGAACGACTTCGGCGGCGTGTGGTTCAACCTCACTCCGGACAAGAAGCGGCGGCTGTCGTACTACGCGGTCAAGGAGGCGTACGGCGGGGACACCGGCGGCGACAACACCCCGCCGGTGATCTCCGGCCTGACCGCGGAGAACCCGGGCGCCGTGCCCGCGGGCCGGGAGTTCACGCTCTCCGCGGACGTCGCAGAACCGGACGGGGACGCGGTGTCGTACGAGGTGCTCGTCAACAGCAACTACATAGACGATGACAAGGCGTTGCGGCCGGCGGAGTTCCGGGAGACGGGCGACGGGACGTTCGCGGTGACGGCGCCGGACCGGCTCGGCGTGTGGAAGGTGTACCTGCGGGCCGAGGACGGCCAGGGCAACGCGGGCGTCGAGACGCTGTCGGTGAAGGTCGTCCCGCCGCCGGTCGACGGCACCAACGTCGCCGAGGGCAAACCGTCCACCGCCTCCACCGAGCAGACCGACGCCTACGGCGACTGCCCCTGCCTGGCCGGCGGCGCCACCGACGGGGACGTCTCCACCCGCTGGGCCAGCTCGTGGTCCGACCCGCAGTGGCTGAGCGTCGACCTCGGCGAGCGGACGGCGTTCACGCACGTCCAGCTCGCCTGGGAGGGCGCCTTCGCCAGGTCGTACGCGATCCAGGTCTCCGACGACGGCCAGAGCTGGCAGACGGTGTACGAGACCAGCGACGGCAACGGCGGGATCGACGACCTGGAGGTCTCCGGAACCGGCCGCTACGTGCGGATGAACGGCACCGCGCGGGGCACCGGATACGGGTACTCGCTCTACGAGTTCGGCGTGTACCGCTGATCGATCAACTCTTGGAGAGCGGTTTCCGGCGCGTCCTGCCGCTGCTATAAAGTGCGCGTATGAGCCGACCGCCGACGCTGGAGGACGTGGCCCGGGTCGCCGGAGTGTCCCGGGCCACGGTCTCGCGCGTGATCAACGGCACCCGGAACGTCGACCCCGAACTCCAGGAGACCGTCCGCGCGGCCGTCCGCACCACCGGCTACGCGCCCAACAGCGCGGCCCGCTCCCTCGTCACCCGGCGCACCGGCGCGGTCGGCCTGGTGATCTCCGGCGCCGGCGAGGGCGGCGACGAGGCCGCGTACCGGCGCCATGTCTTCTCCGACCCCTTCTTCGGCCGCGTCGTCGACGGCGTGATGGGCGCGCTGCGCCCGCGCGGCATGCACCCGATGCTGATGCTCGCCGAGACCGCGGACGCCCGCGAGCAGGTCGTCGCCCATCTGCGCCAGGGCATCGCGGACGGCGCGCTGCTGGTCTCCACCCACGGCGAGGACCCGCTGCCGGGGATGCTCACCGGAGCGGGCGTGCCCACGGTGCTGTTCGCGCGCCCCGCCCGCCCCGTCCCCGCCGGCTACGTCGACCTCGCCCACCGCGACGGCGCCCGGCTGGCCGCCGAGCACCTCCTGGCCCGCGGCTGCCGCCGGCCGGTGACGATATGCGGCCCCCTGGACGTACTGGCGGGACAGGAGCGGCTCGACGGCTTCAACCAGGCGATGGCCCGCCACGGCCACGCGTACGTCCCCTGCGCGGAGGGCAACTTCACGGCGGCCGGCGGCGAGCAGTCCATGGCCCGGCTGCTGCGCGAGCACCCCGGCCTTGACGGGGTCTTCGCGGCGAACGACCTGATGGCGCGGGCCGCGGTGCAGGTGCTGCGGGACCAGGGCAGACGGGTGCCGCAGGACGTGGCGGTGATCGGCTTCGACGACAGCAGCGCGGCGACGGCGGTGCGCCCGGGGCTGACGACGGTGCGGCAGCCGGTGGAGGAGATGGCGGGCGAGATGGTCCGGCTGCTGCTCGCGGCCCTGGAGTCGCCGGGGGCGCCGCCGGCGTCGGTGATCTTCGAACCGGAGCTGGTGGTACGGGAGTCGGCGTAACGGGGCGGGCGCCCGTCCGCGTACGCCTCGACAGCCCGCCGCGTACGCCACGGTGCCCCGCCAGAGCACCACCCCCGCACACCCGCCCAAGGGTATGCAGCCCCACCGACAGCAACGGCCACCGCGCCACCGGGATGTCAGAGCGAGCGGACTCCTGCGGTCTCCCTCGACTCGGACGCGCGCAGCCGGCACAAACTCGCGGTAACCCCCGTAATAAATCGCCATAAAACGCCCACGCAACCGGACTTTTGCCCATCGACGCGCATCAGGCGCGTCGGCTGCCGCCCGAGTCGCCGGCGACCCCTCGATGTCAGAGCGGGCGCATACCCTTGGGCGGGTGTGCGGGGAGATGGGGGGCAAAGAGCGGCGCCCCGCCATCTCCGCCATCCCCGCCGGGCTCAGGGGTTCGCAAATTGCATTACTCTGCAATTTGCTACATCATGGGGTGATCACCGCGATCACTTGGAGTCAGCGCACGTGCAGGTCCCGCTCTACCACGCCAAGGCGGACCTGTTCCGCATGCTCGGCCACCCCGTCCGTATCCGCGTTCTCGAACTCCTCCAGGACGGCCCCATGGCCGTCCGCGACCTCCTCGTCGAAATCGGCGGCATAGAGGCCCCCGCCCTCTCCCAGCAGCTCGCCGTGCTCCGCCGTTCCGGCATCGTCACCTCCACCCGCGAAGGCTCCACCGTCGTGTACGCCCTCGCCGGCGGCGACGTCGCCGAGCTGATGCGCGCCGCGCGGCGGATCCTCACCGAGATGCTCGCCGGGCAGAACCAACTCCTCGCCGAACTGCGGGAAGCCGAGGCCGGGGCGCGGTGAACACACTTCTGTCCCGGGCCTGGAGCCCGGTTCGCACACTGCTGCCTGCCCGCTCCGAACTCGCCGGGATGCGCCGCGATCCGCGGCGGGATCTGCTCGCCGGGCTGACCGTGGCGATCGTGGCGCTGCCGCTGGCGCTCGGGTTCGGGGTCTCCTCCGGGCTCGGGGCGGAGGCCGGGCTGGCCACCGCCGTCGTCGCCGGGGCCGTGGCGGCGTTCTTCGGCGGGTCCAACCTCCAGGTCTCCGGGCCGACCGGGGCCATGACCGTCGTGCTCGTGCCCATCGTCGCGCAGCACGGAGCCGGCGGGGTGCTGGCCGTCGGGCTGCTCGCCGGGATCATGCTGGTCGGGCTGGCGGTGCTGCGCGCGGGGCGGTACATGCGCTACGTGCCGGCCCCCGTCGTCGAGGGGTTCACCCTCGGCATCGCGTGCGTGATCGCACTGCAGCAGATGCCCAACGCCCTCGGCGTGGAGAAGCCCGAGGGCGAGCGGGTCCTCGTCGTGACCTGGCGGGCGCTGGAGGAGTTCGCCGCCGCCCCCAACTGGACCGCCGTCGGCCTCGCCGCCGGCGTCGTCGCGGTGATGCTCGCCGGGGCCCGCTGGCGGCCGGCCGTGCCGTTCTCCATCGTCGCCGTCGTCGCGGCCACCCTCGCGGCGCAGGCGTTCGGCCTGGAAGCGGCGCAGCCGATCGGCGAGTTGCCCGCGGGTCTGCCGGCCCCCTCCCTCGGCTTCCTCGACGTGGGCGACCTCGGTTCGCTGCTCGCCCCCGCCGTCGCCGTCGCCGCGCTCGCCGCGCTGGAGTCGCTGCTGTCGGCGCAGGTCGCGGACGGCATGACCGTAGGGCAGCAGCACGACCCGGACAAGGAGCTGTTCGGGCAGGGGCTGGCGAACATCGCCGCGCCGCTCTTCGGCGGCGTACCGGCGACCGGCGCGATCGCCCGTACCGCCGTCAACGTCCGCAGCGGCGCCCGCTCGCGGCTCGCGTCCCTGGTCCACGCCGCGGTCCTCGCCGCGATCGTGTTCGCCGCCGCGCCGCTGGTGTCGAAGATCCCGCTCGCCGCCCTCGCCGGGGTGCTGCTCGCCACCGCCGTGCGCATGGTCGAGGTCGCCTCGCTGCGGGCGATGGCCCGGGCGACCCGCTCCGACGCCGCCGTGCTGGTGCTGACCGCCGGCGCCACCCTCGCCCTCGACCTCGTGTACGCGGTGATCATCGGCCTGCTCGTCGCCGGTGCCCTCGCGCTGCGCGCGGTGGCGCAGCAGGCGCGGCTCGACGAGGTCTCCTTCCGGGACCACCTGCCCGGCGACCACACCGACGAGGAGCACTCCCTGCTTGCCGAGCACATCGTCAAGTACCGCCTCGACGGGCCGCTGTTCTTCGCCGGCGCACACCGGTTCCTGCTGGAGCTGACCGAGGTCGCGGACGTACGGGTCGTGATCCTTCGGATGTCCCGGGTCTCGACGATCGACGCCACCGGCGCGCTGGTCCTCAAGGACGCGGTAGAGCAGCTCAACCGCCGCGGCATCGTGGTCATGGCCTCCGGTATCCGGCCGGAGCACCGCCGGGCCCTGGACTCCGTCGGCACGCTGGACCTGCTGCGGGCAGAGGGCCGGGATCACGCCACGACCCCCGACGCCGTCGCCGCCGCCCGCCGCTGCCTGCACGGCGCCGGCATCCTGCCGCTCCCCGGCCCCCGCCACACGCCCCACGCCGCCGCGCTCGTCGAGGAGCCGAACCACTAGCGCGGCACCGCCCCGGCGCCGGAACGCCTCCCGGGTGTTCCGGCGCCCAGCGGCCTGCTGGCCGGCCCTCCGCCGCCCGAGCGCCACCCGGCCCCCCGCCGACCGGCGCCGCCCCCTCACCTCTCCCGCAGCCGCGGATCCACCGCCCCGACCCCCCGCTCGGCGATCTCCGCCCAGAACGCCACCGCCAGCTCCTCGAACCGCAGCCCGAACGCCAGCGCCGCGGCCTGCGGGGCGTCGAACCGCGGGCCGTCGGGCCGCGGTTCACCGGCCCCCGGGTCACCGGCCCCCGGGTCACCAGCACCCGGGTCACCAGCACCCGAGTCACCGGCCCCCGAGTCACCAGCACCCGAGTCACCGGCCCCCGGGTCACCGGCCCCCGAGTCACCGGCCCCCGAGTCACCGGCCCCCGGGTCACCGGCCCCCGGGTCACCGGCACCCGGATCCGGCCCGGCCGCGTCCCGCGCGGACGGCGCCGGAACCCCCGCGAGAATCGCCTCGTACTCGGCCAGCTTGCGCCGGTGCGCCTCCAGTTGCGCCTGGGCGAGCCGCTGCACCCGGTCCGCGTCGGACTCCCCGTCCTGCTGGAAGTAGAGCCGCAGCAGGCCCTCGTCACGGACGTCCGTGGGGTGGTCCGCCGGGCCGGTGAGCCACGCGGCGAGCGTGTCCCGCCCGGCCGGGGTCAGCGACAGCGTCCGCCGCCGGCGGCCGGCCCGCTCCCGCTCCTCGGTGACGAGCCCGCGGCGGACGAGCCGGGCGGCCTCCGCGTAGATCTGGGACCGCGGGAAGTCCCAGAAGTACCCGACGCTGAGCTGGATCTCGCGATCGAGCGCGTACGGAGTGGAGGGGCCCATCTGGTCGAGGAGGCCGAGCACGACGTACGCGCTGGCGGAGAGCGATGGCATGGCATCTCCCGGTCTGGACGGTCTCAACCCCGGCGTTGCACACCCGGCTCCGGCGCCGGAGCATCGAAACAGTACAGCCTGCACGTTCTCATGTGACGATCGGAGTCAGCGATGGCGACGGCGACCCGCCACGACAACCCGTACCTGACGGGCAACTTCGCTCCCGTCCCCGACGAACTGAGCGTCTCCGGCCTCCCCGTCACCGGGACCCTGCCGCCCGAGCTGAACGGCCGCTTCCTGCGGATCGGCCCCAACCCCGCCGCGTACCAGATGGGCGTGGGCCACCACTGGTTCACCGGCCGGGGCATGGTGCACGGCGTCCGGCTGCGCGACGGCCGCGCCGACTGGTACCGCAACCGGTTCGTCCAGGGCGACACCCCCGAGGACTCGCCCAACACCAACGTCCTCGCCCACGGCGGCCGGCTCCTCGCCCTCGTCGAAGGCGGCGGCGCGCCGGTGTCGATCGCCCCGGACCTCAACCGGATGCACACCTGGGACTCCGACGGCGCGCTGCGCACCGGTTTCACCGCACACCCGAAGACCGACCCGGCCACCGGCGAGCTGCACGCCGTCACCTACCTGATCGACCCGGAGGCGGAACACCTGCGCTACGTCGTCGTCGACGCCACCGGCACCACGACACACACCGCCGACCTGCCCGTCACCGGCGTGCCGATGGTCCACGACATGGCGCTGACCGCCACCCGCGTCGTCGTGCTCGACCTCCCGGTGACCCTCTCGGCGACGGCCGCGGGCCGCCTGGCCGCGGGCACGCCGCAGAGCGGCGACGCGCTGCCGATGCGCTGGAACGACGAGCACCCCGCGCGGGTGGGGGTGCTGTCGCGCGGCGGCACGGCGGAGCAGCTCAGGTGGTTCGACGCGCCGCGCTGCTACGTCTTCCACGTCCTCAACGCGTTCGACACCGCGGACGGTTCGATCGTCATGGACGTCGTCCGCTACGACACCGTGTTCCGCGACACCTTCCGCGGCCCCGCCGACGCGCTGCCCGCCCTGGCCCGGTGGACCATCGCGCCGCACCGGGGCACCGTGTCCGAGCAGATCATGTCCGACCACAGCATCGAATGGCCCCGGATCAACCAGGAACGGACCGGCCGCGCCCACCGCTACGGCTGGTTCGGCGGCGTCGGCCCCGAGAGCCTGCGCCTGTCCGACGACGTCGCCCGCGACCGCGGCGGCGTCCTCGAACCCGGGCCGCTGGTCAAGTTCGACACCGCCACCGGCGAGGCCGCGGCCCACCACTTCGGCCCCGGCCGGGTGACGCAGGAGCCGGTGTTCACGGCCCGGCCGAACGCCGTGGCGGAGGACGACGGGTGGATCCTCTCGGTCGTCTACGACGGCAACACCGACCGGAGCGAACTGGCCGTACTCGACGCCGCCGACATCGCCGCCGCCCCGCTCGCCCGCGTACACCTGCCGCGGCGCGTCCCCTTCGGCTTCCACGGCAACTGGATCCCCGACGCCGAGATCGGCGCATAGCGAACAGCCCCGGCCAGCGGCGGGCCTGCGGGGCGGTGGCCCCGCCCGGGGCGCCGGGCGCCTGCCCCGGGGGCAGCACCCCGTCAGGCGCCCCAGTCCTGCGGCACCTGCCTGGTGGTCGCGTTGAGCCGGTTGAACATGTTGGTCGCCGCGATCGTGAGCACGATCGCCGCGAGCCCCTTCTCGTCGTAATGCTCCGCGGCCTCGTTCCACACGCCATCGGGCACCGGGTCGCTGCGGTCGGCCATCCGCGTCGCGGCCTCCGCCAGCGCCAGCGCCGCCCGCTCTTCGTCAGAGAAATACGGCGTGTCCCGCCAGGCGGCGACCGCGGAAAGCCGCTCTTCGCTCTCGCCGTTCCCGCGGACATTGCGGGAGCCGGAGTCGACGCACGCACTGCACCCGTTGATCTGGCTCGTGCGCAGGTGCACGAGGTCGAGCGTGGTTTTCGGCACCCCGCCGGAATAGGCGGCCCTGAAAACCTCCCCGACGGGTCGCATGGCGTCGAGAATCGCGGCCGGGTTCTGCATTCGCGGTTGCATGAGAATGTCACTCCTTGGGAAATTGCGTGGCGCCGGATTCCGACGTGCACACTGCTACGACGTCCGGCGGTGGGCGGGTGTGACAGCCGCCGCCCGCGCGGCGGCAACGGCGGCAACCGGCGAGGAGTGATGAGGGTGGTCATGTACGAGAGCGAGCTGCTGGCCCGCAGTTTCGAGGAGAAGCGGCCGTGGCTGGAGGCCGTGGCCCGCCGCATGCTCGGCTCCGCCGAGGAGGCCGAGGACGCCGTGCAGGAGACGTGGATCAGGCTCCAGCGCGCCGACGCGGAGTCCGTCGAGAACCTCGACGCCTGGCTCACCACCGTCGTCGGCCGCGTCTGCCTGGACGTCCTGCGGGCCCGTACCCGCCGCGAAGGGCTCTTCGAGTACCTGCTCGACGAGCCCGCCGAGCCCCCGCCCACCGACCCGGCGGACGAGGCCGCCGACCCGGAGCAGGCGGCGCTGCTGGCCGACTCGGTGGGCAGGGCGCTGCTTGTCGTCCTGGACACGCTGGAGCCGGACGAACGGCTGGCCTTCGTCCTGCACGACATGTTCGCCGTGCCGTTCCCCGACATCGCCGCGGTCATCGAGCGCAGCCCGGCGGCCACACGGCAGCTCGCGAGCCGCGCCCGCCGCCGCGTCCAGGGCGTGTCGCCGCTGCCCGACCTGCGGCGTCAGCACAAGGTCGTGAGCGCGTTCCTCACCGCCGCCCGCAACGGGGAGTTCGACCGGCTGCTGGCGCTGCTGGCGCCGGACGTCGCGATGCGCGCCGACGCCACGGCGGTGCGCTTCGGCGCGGCGCCGGCCGTGCACGGGGCGCAGGCGGTGGCGAGGAGGTTCTCCGGCGGTGCGCGGGACGCGCGGATCGCGCTGGTCGACGGCGCCGTGAGCATCGTGTGGCAGGGGAGGTCGCGTACGAAGGTGGCGTTCGGCTTCACCATCGCAGAAGGCAGGATCACGGCGATCGGCCTGGTCGGCGACCCCGAGCGGCTGAGCGAGCTGGACATCGCGCTGCTGGACCGGACCCCGGTTCCCTGAGGTGCGGCGGACCGCCGTCGCCGCCGGCGCCCGTGCCGGCGCGGCGGCGCGGCGGCGGGGTCAGTCGATCCCGCGCACCACGTTCGGCTCCGAGAGCTCCTCCTCGTCCACCCCGGCCAGCAGGAGCACCGGCGCCTCGGTGGCCGTCTCCTGCTCACCCTCGGCCTCGTCCATGAGGCTCACCTCCTGTGACGGCCCGCCACCGCCCCGCGACACTGCGGGGTTTGGGCAGTCCACCCTTCAAAGGTGCCCAGCGGCCCTTGAGAATGACCTGAGTCACAGTTGCGGCCGACTTGGCGAACCGCCGCTCCAGTCAGCTTCCAACCGCTCTCGACCCGCTTTTCCGACTGTGACCCGAGCATGGTGGATCGGAGGGTACGGCGGAACGGAGGGACATGGCCGGCTTCTTCAAGCGAGTCGTGCACGAGTTGTACGTGGCCTTGCAGGGCGGCGGCGCGGTGCCCGTCGCCGGGCCGTGGATCCCCCCGTACCCGAAGGCCGACGCGCCGCCGCACGCCGGCCGGCCGCCGCGTCTCGACGCGCCGCCCGCGGGCCACCCGGAGCGGCTCTGCCCCGACGTGGTGCTCACCCCGGTGGAGCGCGCGCTGGAGCACGAGCTGACCGGCGGCACCTGACCCCTCCCCCGCGCACCCCGGGCGCCACCGCCGGTGTGGGTGGCCGCGTGGCGGCTGCCCCGCCGCAAGTCCGCGCGCCGCCGGGCGGAAGAACCGCCCGACGGCGCCGATTGCCGCGGTTTCCGGCTGCGCCTACCCGGCCGCGCCGTCCGCGACGTAGTCGATGCGGAAGATCCCCGCGTCGGTGTTGGTGCTGCCGCGGCCGATGCCGCTGCCCGCGCCGAAGTCGATGACGTAGAGCGAGCCGTCGGGGCCGAAGGCGGCGTCGAAGATCTGGATCCAGCTCATGCCCTCGAAGACCGGGTCGATCGACTGCAGTTCACCGTTCTCGTACGAGAACGTCTTGAACCACTTGCGCGTCAGCTCGTAGTTGAACCACTTGCCGTCGTACGACTCGGGGAACTTCGTCGCGCTGTCGAGGTCCGGGTCGAAGTTGTACGCCGGGCCGCCCATCGGGCCGCCGCCGCCGGAGCCGAGCTCCGGGAACTCGGCGGAGGCGGCGTAGGAGTACCAGACCTGCGCGGGTGTGGCCGGGGGCAGCTGGGTCTTGCCCGTGTTGTTCGGCGAGTTGTTCACGGGCGCGGCGCAGTCGAACTTCCCGCCGGAGGTGCCGGCGGCGAAGTCGTAGTCGTTGAACGGGATGTTGTTGCCGACGCAGTACGGCCACCCCATGTTGCCGGCCTTCGAGATCAGGTTGTACTCGACGATGCCCGCCGGGCCGCGGTCCGGGTCCGCCTCGCGGGAGTCGGGGCCGTAGTCGCCGACCATCAGCGCGTCGGTCTCGGGGTCGACGGAGATACGGAACGGGTTGCGGAAGCCCATCGCGTAGATCTCCGGCCGGGTCTTCTCCTCACCCTTCTCGAAGAGGTTGCCGTCGGGGACCGTGTAGGAGCCGCCCTTGGTGGGCTTGATGCGCAGCACCTTGCCGCGCAGGTCGTTGGTGTTGGCGGCGGTGGCCTGCGCGTCCCAGGCGTGCCGGCCGTCGCGCTCGTCGATCGGCGAGAAGCCGTCGGACTCGAAGGGGTCGGTGTTGTCGCCGGTGGCGGCGTACAGGTTGCCCTTGCTGTCGAAGGCCAGCGAGCCGCCCATGTGCACGTTGGCGCGGCCTTCGTCGCGCCAGGTGGGGAAGGACAGCAGCGTCTTCCGGGAGGCGGGGTCGAGCTTGTCGCCCTTGAGGGTGAACCGGGAGACGCTGACCTTCTTCTCGGCCTTCTCGGAGTGCATCACGTACAGCCGGTGGTTCTTCGCGAACGCGGGGTCGAGCGCGAGCCCGAGCAGTCCGTCGGACTGGGTGGTGAACTCCAGCGGATAGTCGAAGTCGTACGCGGTGGTGACCTCCCGCGTCTCCTGGTCGACGATCTTCAGCTCACCGGTGCGCTGCGCCCAGAGCACCCGCCCGTCCGGCGTGACGGCCAGCTCGAACGGGTCGGCGAGGTCGGTGTCGACCAGCGTGGTGCGGGTGAACCCGGCCGCGTTCGCGGCGCCCGCGCCGGTGGGCTCGGGTGCGGCCACGGCGGAGGGCGTCGCCGCCAGTAAGGCGGGCAGGACGGTGAGCGCGGCGACGAAAGCCAGGGGTTTGATCGGACGGCTCATGGGACTCCCAACGGTGGAGGCGGTGCGGGGGGATGACGTACCCCGCCTGCTCGTCACTTGCCATAGACCTCGATCACGATGTTCCGGAACGAGACCTCGTCGCCGTCGCCGTGGTTCTGCAGCCCGATGTGGCCGGGGGCGAGGCGGCGCTCGGGGACGGTGTCGGTGAAGTCGTTGATCTGCACGCCGTTCAGCTCCACGGTGAGGCGCTTCCCGGTGACGCGGAGGTCGTAGGTGTTCCACTCACCCGGAGGATTCAGAGCGGCGTCGCGGGCGGCGATGTCGGGCGACTGGAACCCGTACACCGCGCCGGTGGTCTTGTCGGGGGAGTCGGTGGCGTCGATCTGGACCTCGAAGCCCTCGTTGCGGATGGCGGGGTCGTCGCCGGCGGGAAAGCCGAGGTGCACGCCGGAGTTGTCGTCGCCGGCCATGCGCCAGTCGAGGGTGAGGTGGTAGTTGGTGCCGAACTCCCGGCCGGAGTACCAGATGAGCCCGAGCCCGCCGTACGAGGTGATCGCGCCGTCGGCGAGGGTGAACCCGCCGGGCCCGGCCTGGCTCCAGCCTTCGGTGGAGCTGCCGTCGAAGAGGACGAGGCGCTCGTACGCGGACGGGGACGCGGACGCGGGTGCGGGCGCCGGGGTGGCGGCCAGCAGGCAGCCGGCGGCGGCTGCGACGAGCACGGCTCGCAGGGGGGTGCGGGTGCGGGAGGTGGGCATGGTGGTCTCCCAAGCGTGAAGTAAGCGCTTACTGAATGACCACTGTCAACGTATGCCTCTTGCGCGCCGGGGTCAACGCCCCGGCACTCCCGGGAAGTCGAGACCGCCCTGCCCCTGCCGGCACCCGTGTTCCCTGACGCGCTCCCGGCGTCAGTTCGCCAGCAGGCCGGGCAGGTCGCGCATGTCGTCGAACACGACCGTGCCCGGCCCCTCCAGCCGCGCGGCCGGGGTGAGCCCGCCGCAGTAGCCGAAGGCCCGCATGCCCGCGGCCCGCGCCGCCTGCACCCCGTACGCGCTGTCCTCGATCACCGCGCACCGCTCGGGCCGTACCCCCAGGGAACGGGCAGCGTGCTGGAAGAGGTCGGGTGCGGGCTTGCCCAGCGGGACGTCGGCCGCGCTGAAGATGCGGTCCTCGAAGTGGGCCAGCAGATCCGTCATCGCCAGGTTCCGCCGGATGGTGGCGTGGTTGCCGTTCGACGCGACGCAGATGCCGATGGTCAGCCGGCCCAGCACTTCCGGGATGCCGTCGACCGCGGTGAGTTCGGCCTCCATGGCTTCGCGGTAGAGATGGTCGTACTGCCGCTCCCAGCCCTTCTCCAGGCGCCGTCCGAGCCGTTCCTCGATGACCGCGGTGTAGACCTCGAAGGACGAGCCCACGAACAGGTCGACGATCTCGGCTTCGGTGAACGTGCACCCCAGGTCGGCCATGATCGCCGCTTCGACTTTCACGCATATCCGCTCGCTGTCCACGAGCACGCCGTCGCAGTCGAAGATGACCAGTTCAACCGGGCTTTGTGTCATGGCTCCACGGTCGCGCACCACGGGCCCGGCTGTCACCAAGGAGTCCGGCCTCGCCGACCGCGGCGGCTGCGAGGAGCCGCTCCGCCGGGCGCGGCACCTGCTGGCGGGCACGCTGGCGGAGGGCGCCGCCGGCCGGCGGCCCAGTGGCGCCGCCACCGCCTCGACCACCCCCACCGGCACCCTCGGCCGCGCGCTGATCTGGGAGCACACCCCGACGACGGCGCGACCGGGTGGTGCGGGCTGCCGGTGCGGGAGGGCGAACGCTGGTCGCTGACCGACGCCGACAGCCGTACCCGGCGACGGGGACGGTTCCACCGCCACGGGGGGATGCGGTGCGGGGCAGTCCGACGGGCCGTGCCAAGACGGTACGGGCGGGGCGCGGTGCGGGGCGGGGCCCGGCGGGACGTGCCGCTGACGGTATGGGCGGTGGGGCCGGTGCGGGGCGGGGCCCGGCAGGGCGGGCTCGGTGAACGCCGCCGTGACAAACTCGCGGCAGCCCACCCGCAAGACCGGGACAAATCGCCCCCGGGGTTCGACTTTTGCCCTCCGGCGCGCACCCCGCCGCGCCGGAGCAGGCGGGGCGTCCACGACGCCTGCGACGAGCCGCCGGTGGCGCGGGTGCCGGACGAGTCCGGCGGCTACGGGCTGACGCTGGTGGCGGAGTTGTCGTCCGGTTGGGGCGTGGAGAAGCGCCGCGGCGTCGGCAAGTACGTGTGGGCGACGGTGACGGCCGGCCGTGGTACCGAGTAGTTCCGGGGCGGGCGTTGGCTGCCGTGGTCTCCCCGGCGGGCGGCGGGTGTGCTTTCGTGGTAGGCGACGGGCGGGTTGCGCCGGGGCCTCGCCACCGCCCGCGAACGGCAGCCGTCCGCCACCCGCGAAGCGAGGTCCCCCCATGCCGCTCGACCGCCGTACGTTCCTGCGCTCCTCCTCCGCCGCCGCGTTCGCCTCCGGGGCCGGGCTCGCCTCCGTCCGGTCCGCCGTGGCGCGACCGTCTGCCGCCCCGCTCGCGTGGGAGACCGTCATCGGCTCCGGGACCTTCGCCGACTACGGCGCCCTGGAGGCCGCCTGGAACTACCGCTACCCGTGGGGCTCCGACCACAACGGCTCCGCGCGCATGTACGCCAGCGCCGACGACCACAACCACGTCTATCTGGAGTCCGGCGGCGTGCTCGTACTCAAGGCGTCGCGCATCACCTGGGACGAGGGCAACAGCAGCTCCGACCCTCACCTGCCCATCCGCTACCACTCCGGCGCCGTCCACGCCAAGGCGCACGTCGTCGTCAACGACCGCTATCCCGAGTGGGAGGTGAAGGGCGAGTTCCAGGCGCCGTCCGCGCGCGGCACCTGGCCCGCGTTCTGGCTGACCGGGGCCGAGGGCTGGCCGCCGGAGAGCGACATCCTGGAGTACAAGGGCGACGCCCGCAACTGGTTCAACACCTACGACGGCGGCTGGGACAGCACCGTCGTCAGCGTCTCCGACCCCGGCGCCTGGCACGGCTACCGCGCCTGGATCGCGAAGGTCAGCGCCACCGACGTCGACATCCACTACTACCTCGACGACACCTGGGTCGGTCAGCACCGCGCCTCGAACTTCGTCGGCGAGCCCATGTGGATCATCATCAATCTGCAGATGGAAGGCTCCTCGGGCTCCCCCGGCCCTTCGGGCGACACCTTCTACCGCGCCCGGAACCTCTACGTCGGCCGGGCGAACAACACCTGACCCGCCGCCGCGGCAGGGCAGGGCGCCCGACCGGTGCGGGGCACGTACTGTATGACCCCGCCAGCGTTGGAAGCACAGGAAACGGAGCGCCCTCATGCCCCAGGACGTACGAGCCGTCGTCGCGCGCGCCAAGAACAAGCCGGTGCGGATCGAGACCGTCGTCGTGCCCGATCCCGGCCCGGGGGAGGCGGTGGTGGCGGTGCAGGCGTGCGGGGTGTGCCATACCGACCTGCACTATCGCGAGGGCGGCATCAACGACGACTTCCCCTTCCTCCTCGGCCACGAGGCCGCCGGCATCGTGGAGTCCGTCGGTGAGGGCGTCACCGACGTGGCGCCCGGGGACTTCGTCGTGCTCAACTGGCGTGCCGTGTGCGGCCGGTGCCGGGCGTGTAAGCGCGGGCGGCCCTGGTACTGCTTCGACACCCACAACGCCGCGCAGAAGATGACGCTCAAGGACGGCACCGAGCTGACGCCCGCGCTGGGCATCGGTGCGTTCGCGGAGAAGACCCTCGTCGCCGCCGGCCAGTGCACGAAGGTCGACCCGGAGGCATCCCCCGCCGCGGCCGGGCTGCTGGGCTGCGGCGTGATGGCTGGCCTCGGTGCCGCGCTCAACACCGGCAACGTCGGCCGCGGCGACTCCGTCGCCGTGATCGGCTGCGGCGGCGTCGGCGGGGCCGCCGTCATGGGGGCGCGGCTGGCGGGTGCGGGGAGGATCATCGCGATCGACGTGGACGAGCGGAAGCTGACGACCGCCAAGGGCCTGGGCGCCACCCATTCCGTCGACGCCCGCGCCACCGACCCCGTCGCGGCGGTGCGGGAGCTGACCGGCGGCAACGGCGCCGACGTCGTCATCGAGGCGGTCGGCCGCCCGGAGACGTACAAGCAGGCGTTCTACGCCCGCGACCTCGCCGGGACCGTCGTCCTCGTCGGCGTGCCCACGCCCGAGATGACGCTGGAGCTGCCGCTGCTCGACGTCTTCGGGCGCGGCGGCGCGCTGAAGTCCTCCTGGTACGGCGACTGCCTGCCGTCCCGCGACTTCCCCATGCTCATCGACCTCTACCGGCAGGGCCGCCTCGACCTCGACGCCTTCGTCTCCGAGACCATCGGGCTCGACGACGTGGAGGCCGCCTTCGACCGGATGCAGACCGGCGAGGTGCTGCGCTCGGTGGTCATCCTGTGAGCCGCGCCCGCATCGACCACCTGGTCACGTCCGGTACGTTCTCACTCGACGGCGGCACCTGGGACGTCGACAACAACGTCTGGATCGTCGGCGACGACACCGAAGCCCTGGTCATCGACGCCGCCCACGACGCCGACGCCATCGCCGCCGCCGTCGGCGACCGGCGGCTGACCGCCATCGTCTGCACCCACGCCCACGACGACCACATCGACGCCGCCCCCGCGCTCGCGGAGAAGACCGGCGCGCCGGTCCTGCTCCACCCCGACGACCGGGTGCTGTGGGACATGACCCACCCCGACCGCGCCCCGGACGCCGATCTCGCCGACGGCCGGACGCTGACGGTCGCGGGCACGGAGCTGACGGTCCTGCACACCCCCGGGCACGCGCCGGGCGCCGTCTGCCTGTACGCCCCGGAGCTGGGCACCGTCTTCACCGGCGACACCCTCTTCCACGGCGGTCCCGGCGCCACCGGCCGCTCGTACTCCGACCGCCCGACGATCGAGGCGTCGATCCGGGCGCGGCTGCTGACGCTGCCGGGGGAGACGGTCGTACGGACCGGGCACGGCGAGTCGACGACGATCGCGGCGGAGGCGGCGGGCGCGGAGGGATGGTGAGGGTGCGGGGGCGGTAGCCGGCGGGGGTACGGAGCAGGCGTATGGAACGGGCGTACGGAACGGGCGTACCCGGGCGCGTCGTCGACCCGGCGGCGGCCCGCCGTCGCCCCCTCGCCGGGGCCCCGGGGCGCCGTTGACCCGTCCCGGGGCTCCCGGCATGCTCATGGCCGGGACATGCCACCCCATGTCACTCCATCCCCCACTGGAGGTCTCCCATGCCGTCCCGTCCCACCCGCCGCACCCTGCTCCTCGGCGCCGCCGGCGTCACCGCCGGCGCCCTCGGCGCCGCGGGTGCCGGCGCCGCCCACGCCGGCCCCGGTCACGCCGGCGCCGCCCACGCCGCCCGCTCCCGCCCCCTCGCCCTGCGCCCGCTCTACCTCGGCACCTACGGCCAGGGCATCCTCGCCTGCACCTACGACACCGCCACCGGCGCCCTCGCCGCCGCCGACGGCGGCTTCGGCGACGTCACCAACCCCGACTTCCTCGCCCTCTCCCCCGCCGGCGACGTCCTCTACTCCACCGTCGGCGGCGGCGCCGAGGGCGGTGTCCGGGCGTACGCCATCGGCGCGGACGGCGCGCTCAGCGCGCTCGGCGGGGTGCAGTCCACCGGCGGCGCCGGCGTCACGCACCTGTCGGTCCACCCCGACGGCGGGCATCTGCTCAGCGCCAACTACAACAGCGGCAGCGTCGCCGTGCACGTCATCGAGGACGACGGCAGCGTCGGCGAGCGCACCGGCTTCGTCCAGCACTCCGGTTCCGGGCCCGACCCGGACCGCCAGGAGGGCCCGCACGCGCACCAGATACTCACCGACCCCGCCGGCGGCTTCGTCTACGCCGTGGACCTGGGCACCGACTCCGTCTACACGTACGCGCTCGACCCCGCCGACGGCACGCTCGCGCCGGTATCCGAGGTGAAGTCCGTGCCCGGCGCCGGGCCGCGGCACCTGGTCTTCCACCCCGAGGGCACGCACGCCTACGTGGCCAACGAGCTGGACAGCACCGTCACCGCGTACGCCCACGAGGCGGCGACCGGCGCGCTGACCCGGCTGGAGAGCCTGCCGGCCCTCCCCGGCGACGTGGACCCGGGCGGCAACTACCCCGCGGAGATCACGATCTCGGCGGACGGCCGGTTCGTCTACCTCTCCAACCGGGGCCACGACAGCGTCGCCCGCCTCGCGGTGGCCGACGGGGGCGCCGCGCTGAGCCTGGTGGACACGGTGCCGTGCGGCGGCAACTGGCCGCGGCACATCACGCTGTCGCCGGACGGTGCGCTGCTCTACTCGGCCAACGAACGGGGCCGCACCATCGGCGTGTTCACCGTGGACGCGGAGAGCGGGGCGCTCACGGCGTCGGGCGAGCCGTTCGCGACGGCGTCCACGGGCTGCGTCCTGCCCACCTGAACGAGGCCGCGGGCCCGTCACGCGGCGTCACCGCGTGCCGGGCCCGCGGGGGCCCGGAAGCCGCCATCCGAGCCGCATGTGCCCGACGCCACAATTCGAACCAAGCATCAAACACAGCCTCACACACACGTCGATGCGCCCGAGAGGTCAGACGTGTCTTGTATGTCGCCCTTCCTCCGACGAATCCTCAACTAGGCGTCAAGTTGCGCTCCATCGGCGCCCCAGTCCGCCGCTCCACACTGTCGGCGCGCCACCGCGGAGGCACCGCCGCCCCTCGGTGACCGAACGTGACGCCGGACTGGGTGGAGGGCACCATGAGCCAGAATCCGAACCACAAGCGCGGCCTTTATCTCGGTACGGTGCCGGAGCGGGCCGCGGTGAAGCACGGCACCACGCTGCTGACGCTCGACCACGACCTCGACGCCCTGCCCGAGGCCGGCCGCCGGCTGACGGTGGCCGAGGTGGCGGCGTTCGCCGCGGACCTGGCGAACCGGCTGGCGGCGGCGGGCGTACGGGCCGGGGAGCACGTCGCCGTCTACAAGCGGGCGAACGCCGACGCCTGGCTGCTCGCCACCGCCGCCGCCCGCCTCGGCGCGATCCCCGTCATGCTCTCCCCCGCGCTGCCCGCGCCCACGGTCGCCGCCCTCCTGACGCGCCTGCACGGACCGAACCGCCCCCACCTGCTCACCGACGGCCCGAAGCTGGCCGAACTGGACGGCCAGCCCCTCGGCGAGCTGACCGCGTCGGTGATCAGCGTGGCCGGCGCCGGCCGCGGCGTGCCGTCGCTGGTCCGGCTCGCCGGCTCCCCGCCCGTACCGCCGGTGTGCCAGGGGCTGGACGAGCCGGCGCTGATCACGCACACCTCCGGCACGACGGGCGTACCGAAGCTGGTCGTCCACACCCCGCGCACCATGCGTACGCGGCTGCGTCCGCAGCTCGCCATGCTCGCGCTGATGCGCCGGCGCGAGACGGTCGCGGTCAGCGTGCCGTTCGTGCACTCGCGGCTCTTCGCCGCGATGAGCCTGGTGCTGCTGAAGGGCATGCCGACGCTGCTGCTCAACAACCACGAGCCGGAGGAGGTCGCCACGTTCTTCCTGCGGAACCGGCCCGGCCTCATCGAGGCCCTGCCCAACTCGTTCCTCGCCTGGGAGGGCCTGGCCAACGACCCGCGCGAGCCCTTCGCGTCCGTGAAGTACTTCTCCTCCACCTTCGACGCCCTCCACCCCCGGACCGTACGCCGCCTCCTGGACGCCTCCCGCCGCCGCACCCCGCAGTTCTTCCAGATATACGGCCAGTCCGAGGTCGGCCCCGCCGTGGGCCGCCCCTACTTCCGCCGCGACACCCGCCGCATGGACGGCCGCTGCGTCGGCTTCCCGCTGCCGGGCAGCGCCCGGGTCCGCGTGGTCTCGCAGAACGGCCAGCGCGTCTCCGCCACGAACCCGGGGGCCATCGAGGTCCGCTGGGACGGCATCGCCAAGACGTACCACGGCGAACAGGACCGCTACGACGAGAACGTCCACGACGGCTGGTGGCGCACCGGCGACGTCGGCTACCGCACCCGCGCCGGCTGCCTCCACATGCTCGACCGCGAGATCGACACCATCCCCGGCGTCGGCTCCAGCCTGGAGATCGAGGACACCGTCCTGGACCGCCTCGACGAACTCGTCGAACTCGTCGTCGTCCAGGGCCCCGACGCCGAACCGGTCCCCGTCCTGTGCACCCGCGACGACAAGCCCCTGGCCCCCGCCCGCTGGCAGGCGGCCACCTCCGACTACCCCCGCCTCGGCGCCCCCGTCCACCTCCCCCTCGCCGAACTCCCGCGCACCGCGACCCTCAAGACCCGCCGCACAGAACTGTCCCGCCTCCTCCACGACCGCCTCTGACCCCCGCGGGGCCCTCGCGCGGGGCGCTGCCGGCGGCGCTCAGCCCGCCGGCAGCGCCTCGCGGGCCTCCCAGCCGGAGGGGTCCGTCCGCGGGAGTTACGCCGCGAAGCTCTCACGCAGGTCGCGGAGAACCGCGCCCGAGAAGGGGTCGGTGGCCGGGTCGTCCGGGGTGAGGAGGCTGACGACGAAGAAGCCGGTGAGCATGAGGCCGACGGACTCGACCGACTCCGCGAGCTCCTCCGGTACGCCGGAGACACCGGTGACCGCGCCGGCCGTCAGCGGGCGGCGGTAGCGTGAGTAGAAGAGGGCGAACGGTCCCTCGCGGGTGCCGTCCAGCGCGTACCCTTCGTCCTCCCAGTGCTGCTCCATCCCGGCGTCGCGGGCGAAGCCGAGGATGTCCGAGTCGGACGAGTCCCCCTCCTCCGGCAGCCGCCAGTCGCGCAGCGCGTCGTCGCCCAGGCGTTCTCCGTTCAGGAAAAGCCGCGGCCAGTGGCGGAGCCGGCGCACGAGGAACCTCCGCGCGGCATCGGGAAATCCGAGGTCCGCGATGAAGTCGGTGGGATATCCGGTCAGTTCCACAGTTGCTCCTGTTGCGGTGGCGTCCTAGGGAGTCCAGCCAGAGGTGGGTCCGTGATAGGAGATCGCGCTCTTGGGGACCTTGAGATCACCCGGGCTGTACCATACGTGCTTGCCCCGGTCCCCCCTGATCGCCTTGAAGAGGGCCTTGTCCATCTCGAACTCGATCATGTATTCCGACTTCTCCTTGGTGACGCCGAGGAACGATTTGAAGCCGCCCGGCTTCTTGAGGATTTCCGCCGGGCTCATCGGGGTCACGTAGACACCGTTCGGGTGCCCCTTCGCGGGGGAACTGGCCTTGAAGAGAATGCCGTCCTTCCCGCCGCCGCTCATGATCCTCTGGTAGCTCTCCTTGTTGGTGAAGTGGCGGACGACCACCTTGCAGGGCGTCAGGCCCAGCGGGTCGATCTCGGTGAGCGGGTTGGCGACGTAGCCGTGGTGGTTCGGGGCGGGGTCGAGACCGAGGGGGTCGGGGCTGAGGTAGCGCGCGGTCTCGGGGTCGTAGTAGCGCTGGTTGTTGTAGTGGAGCCCGGACTCCGTGTCGCGGTACTGCCCGGGGAAGTCGAGCGGGCAGTGCACGGCCGGCGCCGTCGCGCCGGAGGCGGCGGGTTCCGGCAGCGGCCCGCCCCACAGCGTGGCCTTACGTTCCCACGCGACCGTGCCCTGGCGGTCCAGCAGGGAGGTGGGGGTGCCGGCGAGGTCGGTGACGATGGCGTAGAAGCGCCGGTCCACCTCCGCCTGGCCGAGGTCGGCGGGCCCTTCCACCTGTGTCAGCGGCCGGTCGGCTCCGGGTTCCCAGTCCCAGGTCGTGACCCGGCCGCCCGAGGTCTGCTCGGCCAGTCGTGAGCCGTCCCAGGTGAAGAGGGTCTCCCGCGTGGTCGCCGCGTCGTCCCGGCGGCGTTTGCCGATCCGGCGGCCGAGCGGATCGTACGCGTACTCCCACACGGCCCCGTCGGGACAGGCGAGAGCGAGAAGCCGGTCCTCGGCGTCCCACTCGTACGTCCACTCCCTGAGCTTGCCCGACAGCGTGCGCACGCTCTTGCGGACCAGACGGCCCTGGCCGTCGTGCTCGTACCTGCGGCGTCCCGCGGTGCGCAGCAGCGTGCCGGAGTACGTGAGAGAGGCGTCCTCCGCGGACTCGGCGGACCCGGGGGACTCGGGGAGGCGGTCGCCGGCGCGGACCTCGGCCGCGGTGAGGTTGCCCAGCGGGTCGTACGCGTAACGCTCGCTGTGCTCCGCCGAGGTGAGCGCGGTGACCCGCCCGAGGCCGTCCAGCGTCAGCTCGGCCGCGCCGGCACCGGCCATCCGGCCAGCTCCCCGGTAGCGGAAGTCCCGCTGCCGGGCGGCGCCGTCCTGCCCCACCGCCTGCGACACGAGCCGCCTGCCCTGGTCCCAGACCTGCCGCAGCACGGCCTCGGGGCCGACGCGGCGCTCGATCTCGTTGCCGAGGGCGTCGTGGCGGAACGCCACGGTCGTCCCCGCGGTGGTGAGGGAGACGGCCCGGCCCCCGGGCGCCCACGACCAGTCGGAGACGGCACCCGAGGGGGTCACCCGGCGCAGGCGGCGGCCCGCCGCGTCGTAGGTGCTGGTCACCACCCGGCCGTTGCACTCCTCCGCCAGCAGGCGCCCGCACGGGTCGTACCCGAAGCTGATCTCGGCGTGCCGGTTCGACGCGCGGACCAGGCGTCCCGCGGCGTCGTAGCCGAAGCGGCTCACGCCGTCGTGGGCGCGCTTCTCGACGGTGGCGCCGTTGGCGTCCCTGACGAATTCAGTCTGCTGCCCGGCGCCGTTGACGTGGGCGACGACGTCTCCGGCGGCGTTGTAGCGGTAGGTGAGCGAGCGGCCGTTGTAGTCCGTCTCGCCGACCAGCCGGGACGCGTCGTCGTAGCGGTACTCCCACGACTGCCCGAGCGGGTTGACGACCCGCCGCAGCGCGGTCTCCGTGTCGTACTCGATCACGGTCCGCTCGCCGAGGTGGTTGGTCACGGCGGTCGTGACCCCGAACGGTCCGATCTCCGTGCGTGTCCTGGCCCCGTCGGCGTCCACGTGCTCGACCAGGTTTCCCTCGGCGTCGTACGCCCACTCCTCCGTCTCCCCCGTGGCCCACCGCCGCCGGGCGGGCAGGCCCTCCGGGGTCCACGCCATCTCCGTACGGGCGCCGCCCGGTTCGGTGACCGCGCTGATCCGGCCGAAGGGGTCGTACTCGACAGCCGTCACGCTGCCGTCGGGATCCGTGATCCGGACCGGCAGTCCCACGCCGTTCACCTCGACCTGCCGGCGGTGTCCCAGGGCGTCCGTGACCAGGCGCAGGGCACCCGAGGGGTGGTACTCGGAGGTCGAGACCGCATCGAGCGGGTCGGTCTCGGCGACGAGGTTCCCGGCGCCGTCGTACGCGTAACGCCATTCGACGCCGTCGGCCTCGGTGATCCGCTCGGGCAGCCCGGGACCGGCGTACACCGCCCGGGCGACGCTGCCGTCGGGGGTCGTGACCTCGGTGACGTTGCCCTCGTCGTCGTGGGCGTACGACGTGCTGCGGCCGAGCGGGTCCGTCAGCCTGACGAGGCGGTCGAAGCGGTCCCACTCGCGCCGGGTCACGTTCCCCAGCGGGTCGGTCTCGGCGACCAGTTGGTAGGCGTCGTTGAACTGGTAGCGGCTCACCTTGCCGAGCGAGTTCGTCACGGTGGTCAGCCGGGTGTCGTCGTCGTACGCGTACGAGTAGTCGAGGAACCCGTCCGTTCCCTGCGTCGCCGTGCAGCGTCCGCGCTCGTCGTACTCGTACGCGTACCAGTACCCGGTCCGGTCCCGCCAGCCCGTGATCCGGTGGCGGTCGTCGTAGGCGTACGTGAGCGGGTGACCGGAGGAGTTCACGACTTCGGTGAGGTCGCCGTTGCCGTCGTAGCCGAACCGGACGAGTGCGGGAGCGTCCGGGGCGTCGCGCAGGCGCAGGGCCGTGATCCGGCCGCCGGCCGTGGTGACGTCGACCGCGTAGCCGCCCTCGTGCACGACCGCGACGGGCGAGGCCGCGTCGTCGTAGGCGACGGTGATGCGGTTGCCGTTCCGGTCGGTGAGCGCACGAAGCGGCAGGTCACCGGGGTCGCCGCCGGGCAGCGGCTGGAAGTGCGTACTCACCCCCGCCTCCGGGCGGGTCACCGTGATCAGCCCGCCCGGCGAGCTGTCCCAGGTGAGGGGCCAGCGCGGACCCTCCACGGGAAGGACGGCCACGTCCGGCTCGGGCACCGGGTACTGCAGGACCATCCCGTCGTCGGTGACGTACCGCACTCCCGTGTCATCGAGGCGCAGGTGCTGGTCGAGCGTCGAGGCCCAACTGCGCCCGAACCACCGGCCGGTACGCACGCTCGTGCGGTGATGCCGCTCCAGGACCAGCGGGAGAACCCCCGGCAGCGACACGTCGGTGTCGGACATGACCATGTCGCCGGAGGCGATGTCGATCGGATCGCCACAGGTGAACAGCCCTTTGATGCCCCGGGCACCCTTCCGGAGGCCCTGCGCCAGGCCCTTGACGGCCGCGGTCATGCCCTTCAGGCCGGTCTTGGCCGCGGCGAGACCGCCCTTGAGGCCCTTGCCGAGCTTGGCGAGGGAGGTGAGGCCCTTCATGCCGGGGATGCAGTCCAGGGCGGCGAAGGCGACGTCCCACAGGGAGGCTTCGCCGTTCATGTACTTCATCAGTGTGTCGGCAAGGACGACCAGCGCCGCGGCCAGGACCACCCATGCCAGGGGCCCGCCGATGATCAGGACGACGATGCCCAGGACCGCGACGATGACCTTGCAGACGTTGACGATGGTGTCCCAGTTGTCCTTGACCCAGTCGACCGCCTTCTCCCACCACTTACGGTTCTGAATCCCCGCGTCGGACGCATCCTCCAGCTTGTCCTTGGCTTCGTCGGCGGCATCCTCACGCATCTTCTTCGCNTCNGCGGCCATCTTCTTNGCCGCTTCAAGACCCGACTCNGCATTGTCGACGGCCGTCTGGGCAGAGGCCCGCGCAGACTTGGCATCGGCCGCGTTACGGGCCGCGGCCCGCACCTCCGACTCGTCGGGCTTCTCCTTGCCCTCCTTCTCGTCATACTCCTCAGTCTTNGCNGTNGCCCGGTCCACCCAGGAGTCCGCCGANTCCAGNCGNCCGNTNGCGGCGGTCAGATCACTCTGCGCCTCCCGNCCCCTGGCCAGCGCCTTGTCGGCGAGGGACTGCGCCCGCTCCAGCTTCGGCCAGTACGCCGCCAGCGCATCNCCCGCCAGGTCATACGACCGCTGAAGCTTCTTCAGATTCCTGGGAACTTCCTCGAACTCATCCTGGAACGCCTTCGCGGTCTTCCCCGCCCACCGCAGCAGCGCATCCTCACCCGCCATGCCCTTGATCTGCCGCAGCGCATCCGCCACATCATCCGCGAAGTCGTGCAACTCACGCGCCAACTGCTTGACCCGCTCCGGATCCCCCGGCGTCGGATCGTCATCCAGATCCAGCACATGCCAGTCCGTCGGACGGTTCCCCACGGTGCCCCCGTACGTCGATCCCGGTCGTCCCCTGACACGGCACCGACCACACCGTCCGGCGCCGCGCGACCTGCACGGAAGGACGTCAGAAAGGGCCACTGCGGTTCTGCCCCGCCGCAAGAAGCCCCGCGGGCGCTACGCGTTCCCCGGCTGGGTCGGGTCGCGGTCGCGCCGCTCGTCCAGGGCCTCCTGGGTGGCGGCGAGGTCGGCGAGGAAGTCGGCCGGGGTCTGGTAGCGGGTGTCGAGGTCCTTCTCGGTGAGTTTGCGCAGCACCGCCTTGAACGCCTCCGACACCGCCAGCCTGTCCACCGGCACGTCCTCGGTCAGGACGCTGTAGAGCAGGGCGAGCGGCTCGACCGCGTCGAACGGGGACTCGCCGGCGAGGCATCTGTAGAGGATGAGGCCCAGCACGAACAGGTCGGCCCGGATGTCCGAGTGGTGGCCCAGGGCCTGCTCGGGTGAGATGTACCCGGGGGTGCCGATCACCGCGCCGGTCTGGGTGAGGCTGTCCGCGTACCGGCCCTCGTACCGGACGATGCCCAGGTCGATGACGACCGCCCCGCGCTCCGGGTGCAGCAGCACGTTGGACGGCTTGAGGTCGAGCCGGGACACCTCCAGCGCCACCGCCTGTTCGAGCACCCGGCCGATGTCTCTGCCCAGCCGGGTGGTTTCGGGGGCGCTGAGGGAGCCGCGGTCGTCCAGGGCGTCCTCCAGGGAGGGCGCCTCCAGCAGCTCCATGACCAGGGCCGGGTCGGGCCCGTCGAGGAAGTCCAGCACGCGGACGACGTGGGGGCTGCGGAACATCTGCCCGACGCGGGCCTCTCGTTCGAGCCGGGCCCGGACCTCGTCGTGTTCGACGAGGGAGCGGTTGAGGAGTTTGACGGCGACCGGCTGGCCGGTGCGGGTGTCCCGGCCGCGGTATACGGCGCCCATCCCGCCCTGGCCGATGAGTTCGCGTACCTCGTAGCGGTCGGCGAGGACGGTGATCGGCGTGACCGGATCGGGCCGGCGGGCAGCAGAAGTGTCCGGCTCGGGGCGCGGGCCGCCGCTTCCCGGGGGGCCGATCCGGTACGAGCCGGTGGGCTCGCCGTTCGTGCTTGTCCCAGCCGGCGGAAACGGCGCGGCGCCGGGCGGGGGCGGCGCGGACGACGCAGGGGGCGCGGGCGACACGGGCGATACGGGTGGTGCGGGCGAGCCGGCTCCGAGGGGCGGGGCCGGGACCGGCGCGGCGGCGTCCGGGCGGCGGCCGTCGCCGACGGAGGCGTCGTACAGGCCGGGCGACCAGGAGGCGCCCATGCGCAGCTCCGCCCGCTCCGATTCGCTGCGCCGCGCGAAGTCGTCGAGCTGGCGGCGGAGTTGCGTGGTGAGGGTGTAGTAGCTGGGCTGTGCCTCGGCGGGGTTGCCGACGACGGTCATGTCCGCCCGGCCCGCCTCGCTGACGACCTCCAGCACGTTGAAGCGCGTCAGATGGCGCAGCAGGCGCTCGGCGGTGGGGCTGTCCATCCGCAGCAGCGGATCGATCCCGGGCTCGTTCCCGCCGCCGCCGAAGATGTCCGCGGCGGTGAAGGAGCGGCCCCTGCTGCGCAGTGCCCAGTCGACCACGTGGTAGCCGCCGAGCCGCCAGCGGTCCTGGTCCAGGGGTACGGCGGTCAGGCCGGCGGGTCTGCCGTCGGACACGGCCGCGGCCACGAGCAGTTCCAGCTCGCTGTAGAACTTGATGCGCTCCCAGTCCTCGGCGGGGATGCGCAGGCACGGCGCGCTGTTCTCCCAGGCGACCAGGCCGTTGAACTCCTGCAGGAGACGCCGCGTCAGCCCGCGCGCCTTGTAGCTGAGATAGCGGACGAACTCGGCCCGCCGCCACGGGTTCAGGCCGCCCTCGACGGCCTCCGGCCGGGCCCCGGCCGGAGGCCGGGAACCGCTCTGGGCGCTCCGGTCCGGGGAGGTCAGCGATCGTACGAGCCGCTCGGGCGCCTCCCACAGGCACGGGACGTACATCCGCCAGGCGAAGACGCTGTCGTAGACGCCGTTGCCGCGTTCGGCGTCGCGGATCGCCCGCTCGTGCAGGTCGATCCCGGCGACGAGGACGAAGTGCGCGCCCCGCGCGGTCAGCACGTTCTTGAGCCGGGCGAGCAGCGTCTCCAGATCCGCCAGCGCCTCCTCGCGGTTGTCGGTGAGTCTGTCGATCTCGTCGAGCACCACGACGGGGTGGATCCGCAGCGGTCCGGGCCGCCTCCGGCGGCGGAGCAGCCGGCGGCGCGGCCGGGCCGTCCGCCCTTCCCTGCCGGAGAGCAGCCGGATGATGCGCAGCAGGTCGTACTCGACGTCGGTCTCGGAGTAGGCGAGGAACGCCGCCTCGGTGGCCTGCGCCTGGATACGCCTGCCGCTGAGGCTGAGCGAGGGGGCCAGGGCGGCGAGACCGCCGCGCCGCACGCCCGCGCCGAGGGTGGCGCCGCGTTCGGTGCTCTCGGAGTGCGTCTGGGTGTACGACAGCGAGGTGCGCATGTACGCGAGCAGCAGCTTGTCCTGCACGTCGGGCGGCAGGCGCTGGAGCAGCTCCCGGTCGTCGAGGGTCTCGACGATCCGCCGCACGATGGCGAACAGCAGCTCGTCCGCCGTCATCGCCCGCGCCACCGTCAGATGGACCGCGAGCAGTTCCTCGTCACCCCGCCACTCCCCCGCGGCCGCGGTCAGCGCCCGGCCCACCAGGGTGGACTTGCCGACCCCGCGGAACCCGGTGACGAGGAAGGCACCGCCGTGCGAGTAGCGCAGGCGCTCGTCGAGCGCGCCGATCAGCTCCTCGTGGCCGAGGGTGGGTAACGCGCTGTCGCCAGCGGGTAATGGCTCGTGGATATACCGGAAATCCCGGTGCAGTTGCACGTCCAGCACCGCAGGCGCCCCCCACATCGTCTCTTCGCTCCCAGCTTAGGGCCCGCAGCCGCGGAGGGTGGGGTGGTCGCGGGCGACGGCGGAGGGTGGGGCGGGTGGGACTCGAACCCACGACCGGCGGTACGGAACCTGGCGGGCGGCAAGCAGCGCGGCACGGCCGGGGTCGGTCAAGGTAACGGGTTGGCCGACGTTCTGGGGCGGCTGGTGTCCCGGGTGACCAGACTTCGTTGAACCCCCTGCGCCATAGCCTCACTGCCTGTCGCGCGGGTTGCTCCGTATAGGTGAAATCTGCGGATTCACCGGCGCGTCTACCCCGAATAACCCTGCGTTTCGGGTGAGGAATTGAAGGTCCCGTGGCTTTCTGACCGAGGAGGGTACATGGCTGAACGCATCGTTCGTCGACGCGGGTATCGAGAAGGACTCGGCGGCGAGATGGCAGCCGAGTTCCTGGGCACGTTCGTGCTGATTCTGCTGGGTATCGGGTCGGTGGCTGTCGCAGTCGCCGGCCTGCCGGGATCAGGCCGGCAAACCGGCGACTTCGGGCCCGCCAACTGGCTCATCATCTCGTGGGGATGGGGCCTCGGCGTGGTATTCGGCGTGTATGTGGCAGGAGGTATCAGTGGAGCCCACATCAATCCCGCAGTGACCCTCGCCTTCGCGGCTCGACGGGTTTTCCCCTGGAGGAAGGTCCTGCCCTACTGGCTGGCGCAGGTCGTGGGCGCCTTCGTCGCCGCAGCGCTCGTCTACGCGACCTACAGGTGGGCCATCGACGCGGCCATCACAAAAGAGGGTGTCCCGCGGGACAAATCACTGTCCACATACTCGATCTTCGCCACGTTCCCCGCCGAATACTTCGGAGACTCCTGGTGGGGTCCCTTGCTCGACCAGATCGTGGGGACCGGCATCCTGCTTCTGCTGATCTGCGCACTCATCGACAAGCGCAATACGGCTCCGATGTCCAACCTCCATCCGTTCCTCATCGGTTTGGTGGTCGTCGTGATCGGTTTGACTTTCGGCACAAACGCGGGGTACGCAATCAATCCAGCACGTGACTTCGGCCCCCGATTGTTGACGTATTTCGAAGGCTGGGGCTCTATTGCTCTCCCCGGTACGTTCGAGTGGTTCAGCAGCTATTGGTGGATCCCCATCGTCGGCCCGCTCATCGGCGGACTCGTCGGTGTCGCGGTGTACGACCTGATCATCTCCCCGCTGATCAGGGCCAGGGGTGCAGAGCCCGAAGAAGGCCCCGCCACCGAGGAGCCGTAGAACACGAAGCAGGCTGTCCGCCGTTCCCGGGCAGCTACTGGCCGAGCCGCCCAGCCCAGGCTGTCCCCTGCTCAGCACTCCCGCGGCCTCGCAGGAGTGCTGAGCGCCTACAGGGCCAGGCCGTAGCCCGGTCACTCCCACGGACCCATGGGAACGCTCGGGAACCCTGCCGGCCACCACCCCGGAGGGGGGCACTTGCCATCGTAGAACGCCCGGCCCGCCCCGAGCCGCTCCGCGAGATCGCAGCGTGTCCCCACCGCGTGCGCATGGCGGACCGGTGGTGGCTGCCGTGAGTCCCTCCGCGGCGCGGCGAACTCAAGATCGCTTAGCGTTCGGGCCAGCAGCGGGCCGGCAAACGATCTCCACGGCTGCCCGGAACGCGTGCGCCGACCAGAGCTGAGCAGGAAAGCCCTGGTCAGAACGACCCTCTGGGTGAGCCTCCGGGTGGGGCGGGTGGGACTCGAACCCACGACCGACGGATTATGAGTCCGTTGCTCTAACCGGCTGAGCTACCGCCCCGTACGGCGCGTCACGTACAGATGTGCGCGCCGTCTGCCGCAGCATAGCCGCTCATACGATCTGTCGCCCGGAGACCCCTTCGTCGGGGTGAGGCCGGGCCGCTGCGCATGTCCGGAAAGACGCGGGCGGACCGCGTCCGGTTCCGGGGGCGGCGGTGGGGCTGGGAGGGTGGCGCGGGCAGAAAAGGCGCGAAGGCCCCGGTCGGGGCCTTCGCGCACCTGCTCCCCCGACTGGACTCGAACCAGTAACCTGCCGGTTAACAGCCGGCTGCTCTGCCGATTGAGCTACGGAGGACTGCTCCGCACGGAGGCCCTTCCGGCTCCCGGGGGGCGCTCCTGTGCTGCTCGCAATACATTAGCGCATGGCTGGGTCCGCTCCGAAATCGGTATTCACCCCTGCCCCCTCTCCCGGGTAGCCGTACCGGTGACGGCAGGGCGGCACAGCCCAGTCGTGGCAGTCCGAGGGAAGGTGGAGACCATGCGGTACCGGGTGAGCTTCGTTGCGGGGATCGCAGTCGGGTACGTCCTGGGCAGTCGGGCCGGGCGGGAGCGCTACGAGCAGCTACGGAAGGCGGCGCAGCAGTTCAGCGAGAACCCCGCCGTGCGCAACGCCGCCGAGGCCGCCGCGCTGACCAGCCGGGACGCCGTGACGAAGGCGGCGAACTCGCTCTCCACGAAGTTCGCGGACGTCGTGCCGGAGAACCTCGCCTCGCGCGTCCACCTCCGCCACGGGAACGGACACGCGAACGGCAGCGGCCGGCGCGAGGAGTCCGACGACTGGGGTACGACGAACACGTGACCCCTCGGCCGCCCGCCGGGCGGGGGCGCCGGTCCTGGCTCCCCCGTCCCCGGGCAGGCCGGATCCCGCCGGTCCCGCGGCCGAAACCGCTCCGGTGCCCGGGCGGCCCCGCCGATAGGAAATAATCTGCGGCATGGGGATAGTCGCCGGTCTGGACAGCTCGCCTGAAGGCACCAACATCGTCGTCTGCGACGCCGACACCGGCGCGGTACTCAAGCAGGGCTACGCCCCGCATCCGGCGTCCGAGCCGGCCGACGAGGCGGGGGCGGCATACGCGGCATACACCGCCGACCCGCAGACGTGGCTCCTCTCGCTCGGCGAGGCCGCCGACGGCGGCCTGCTGGAGGGCGTGCAGGCCATCGGGGTCGCCGCCCAGCAGCACGCCGTCATCCCGCTGGACGCCTCGGGCGCGCCCGTACACCACGCGCTCACCGGCAACGACAAGCGGGCCCAGGGCGCCGCCGCCGACCTCGTCGGCGAGTTCGGCGGCCGGGCGGCGTGGGCGGAGGCCGTCGGCGCCCTGCCGGACGCCAAGCTGCCCGTCACCAAGCTGCGCCGCTTCGCCGCCACCGAACCCGACCACGCCAAGCGCACCGCGCAGCTCATGACCCCGCACGACTGGCTCGTCTGGCAACTGCTCGGCAAGCCGTCGCGCCGCACCACCGACCGCGGCTCCGCCTCCACCACCGGCTACTGGTCCGCGTACACCGGCGAGTGGCGCCGCGACCTCGTCGAGCTGGCCCTCGGCCACGAGGCCGGCCTGCCGGACGTGCTCGGCCCCGCCGAGGCCGCCGGCCGCACCCCCGAGGGGCTGCTGATCTCCGCCGGCACCGGCGAGACGATGGCCGCCGTCTTCGGCCTCGGCCTCGGCGCCGGCGACGCGGTCGTCACCCTCGGCGCCTCCGGCTCCGTCTACGCCGTGCACGACGCGGCGCTGCCCGACACCGGCGGCACCGTCACCGCGCTCGCCGACGCCACCGGCATGCACCTGCCGGTCGTCCACACCCTCAACGCCCTACGCGCCCTGCGCGGCGCCGCGGAGCTGCTGGGCCTGGCGCCGACCGACCTGGAGCGGCTCTCCGAGATGGCGCTGAACTCCACGCCCGGCGCCCACGGGCTCGTCCTCCTGCCGTACCTCGACGGCGAACGCACCCCGAGCCTCCCCCAGACCGCCGGCTCCCTGCACGGCCTGCGCCGCGAGAGCATGCGGCCCGATCACCTGGCACGCGCGGCGTTCGAGGGCATGTTGTGCGGCCTCGCGGACGCCTTGGAGGTGCTGCGGGCGCGGGGCGTCACCGTACGCCGCGTCTTCCTCCTCGGCGCCGCCGCGAACCTCCCGGCGGTGCAGGCGCTGGCGCCGGCCGTCCTCCAGGCGCAGGTCGTGGTCCCGGCGTCCGCCGACTACGCGGCGCTCGGCGCGGCCCGGCAGGCGGCGTGGGCGCTGGGGGTCGCGGAGGGGCGGCTGAGCGCGGAGGCACCTCCGGTGTGGGAGACGGGGCCGCACGAGACGTTCGAGGCGGACGAGGACCTGGCGCTGGGCCACGCGGTACGGCAGCAGTACGCGGCGGTGCGGGAGTCCGTGCACCCGGGTGCGCTGGGCCTGGCGGCCGGCACGGGGTCGCCTGCGGCGGGCACGGGGTCGCCTGCGGCGGGCACGGGGTCGCCTGCGGCGGGCACGGGGTCGCCTGCCGCGGGCACGGGGTCGCCTGCCGCGGGCACGCCGGGGCCTGCAGCGGGGGCGACGGCGGGTGGTGCCGCGGATGCGGCGGCGGGGGCGGGGCAGGAGGAGCAGGGCCAGGGGGCAGGGCAGGAAGCGGTGCAGAGCTGAGCCGACGGTTCCACGGGACGTCGGCCAGGGTCCGTGCCACGCGGAAGTCGCCGCGCGGTGCGGAGAGACGCCGGGCTCGGGAGTACGGCTTCGGCGGGCCCCGGCCAGGGGCACCCCGCCGCGAACACCGCCGACAGCGGGCCGGGGCCGCCGCGGCGGGCGACCGGCCGGGCCACCGGCGCTGACGTACACCCGGCGCCGCGTGCGGCTGCGCCGCGGCAGGCACCGGCCGCCGGTCGGCGGCGGATGCCGGTCGGCGGCGGATGCCGGCGGTGCACGTCGTTCGGGGCGGGCCGCGGTTTCGCCCGGCTGGCGACGGGCGCCTTCGGCGCCGTCGGTGCGGTGCCGGGTGCGCGGGCGTGAGCGCGGCGCTCTTCCGCGCACCGTGCCGCAGCCAGCGGCCCCGGCCCGGCGCAGCCGCGGCACGGCCGGGAACCGGCCGGACCACCAAGCGCCAGAACACGCGGAGCACCGCGCGCCCTTCCTCCCGCGCAGCGTCGCCGCGTGTCACGGCCTCGACCCGGTCGACGTTGCGGCACCGCCGGGACCACATCGGCTTCGTTCCGGTCGACGTTGCGGCACCGCCGGGACCACAGGACCACCGGGCGCCAGAACACACGGAGCACCGCGCGCCGGACCCCTCCCCCGCCGTCGCCGCACGCCACGGCCCCGGCCCGGCCCACGTTGCGGCACCGCCGGGACCACAGGACCACCGGGCGCCAGAACACACGGAGCACCGCGCGCCGGACCCCTCCCCCGCCGTCGCCGCACGCCACGGCCCCGGCCCGGCCCACGTTGCGGCACCGCCGGGACCACCGGACCACCGGGCGCCAGCGCGCTGGGCGTCACGCGGGGTCGTGGCAGAGGGTGGGCAGGGGGGTTTCGTCTGGGGCGCCTGGGGTGAAGCCGACGGTGGGGCCCGGGGTCCAGGTGCCTGCCTCGTAGCGGACCGTGCGCAGTGCCAGCGCGTGGTCGCCGCCCTCGCGGGCGACGAAGACCTCGTTGTAGCCGTTGCGCTCGTCCGACTCGCGGCTCCCCAGCGCCGGGGCGCCCGCGATGCGGGTGGTCCAGGGGCGGGCGGTGCCCAGCAGGCGTTCGGCCGCGGTGAAGCCCAGGTGGGTGTGGCCGTGCAGGACCAGGGACGTGGCGGCCTCCGCCAGCGTCCACTTCGCCTGGCCCGCGTTGACCACCCCCGAGTACGGGGCGATCTCCACCGCCGGCACCGGCGACAGCGGGTGGTGCAGGGCCGCCAGGGTGACGTAGCCCGGTGCGCGCGTGAGCCGGTCGAGTACGCCCCGGGCGATGATCCCGGGGTCGTGGCGCTCGAAGTCCAGCACGATCCGGTGTACGGCCTCTCCGTCCGCCGCGTCCGCCGCCGCCACGTACCTCTCGCGGAACCGCTCCAGCCGCTCCCGGTCCCGGTCGTGCGCCGGTTCGCCGCCGGACTCGGCGGTGCCGAGGAGGGCCACCCGCAGCCCGGCGTCCGGGTAGGTGACGTAGGCCCGGCGCCTCGCGGTGTCGGGCTCGTGCAGGTCGGGGTGCGGGTAGGGGGCGAAGACCCGGGCGAACCAGCGGTGCCGCGCCTGCGGGTCCTCGTCCAGGCACAGCTCCCACGACACGTCGTGGTTGCCGCCGGTCAGGAGCACCCGCGGGTCGTCGGGGCGCAGGTCGGCGTGGTCGGCGAGCTGGTCCTGGAGCGCGCGCAGCCACGCGAGCGCCGTCTCGCCGTCGGCGTCGACGGGGCGGTTGACGAGGTCGCCCGTGGCGATGATCAGGTGCGGCGCGCGGCCCTGCCCGGCGAGCTGGCGCACGTGGTCCAGGTACGCGTCCAGCGGCGAGCCCGCGCCCGCCAGCTCCGCGAGCCGCTGCCCGGCCTGCGAGGTGTCCTTGGCGTCCACGTTGGCGCGCAGCCCGCCGCCGTGGTGGAGGTCGGTGACGTGGTGGACGCGCAGCACGTCGGGCAGGTGGCGGACGAGCACCGGGTCGTCCGCGGGCGGCGTGTGCGCGGCCCGTACGGCGACCTCCACGCCCGCGTCGCGCCACCGCCGCGCCCGCAGCGCCGCCCGGTGCTCGGGGGCCAGGCCGTCGTGGAACCACTGCGGCACGTACTGGTGCCGGCCGCACGCCTCCTCGTACGCGGCCGTCGCCAGCCGCGCCGCGTCGGTGCGCAGCGCGGGGTGCTCTTCGGCGGTCTGCAGGGCGAGTTCGAGGAGGAACGGCGTGTGCAGCCACGCGGGTTCGACGCCACGCAGCAGCTCGACGACCCCGGGCGCCCACTCCGGGGCGCGGGCGGCCATGCGCGCGCACTCGTCGTCCGCGAGCGGCGGCGGGCGCAGCACGTCCTTGGGTGCGTCGGCACCGAGGTGCGGGGCGAGCAGCAACTGCTCGGCGGGGGTGGCGAAGACGACGGGCACGGCGCCCACGTCACGCACCTGCTCAAGACCGGCGGCCAGCGCCGCGGGGTCGACTCCGGCCGGGGGCGGGGGCGCGGGGCTGCGCAGTGCGGCGCGGGTGAGGGGATGCGTACGGGCCGGGCCGCCGGCGCCCTCCGCGCGCCGCGCCAGCGCCGGCTCGTCGACCAGCACCACGCACCCGTGCGGCACCCCCGGCGGCTGCCGGGTGCCCCGCAGGCACGACAGGCCCCGGCGCCGTATCGTCTCGGCGGTCGAGCGCAGGTCCACCCGGCGCGACGGCTGCTCGCCCCGGGCCCGTGCGACGGCATGCGCCAGCCACGTCTTGCCCGCCCGGCGGGGCAGCTCCACCAGCCACGCGGCGGAGTTGGGCAACTGGCCCTCGACCAGGGGCCGCGCCCAGCCGGGCAGGTGATCGCCGGGGAACCGGACGTCCAGCTCGGGCTGGTAGGCCCGGCTCGGCCGGAAGCAGCTCATGGGGCTGGCTCCTCATCACTGTCGCTACGGGGGCCGTCGCCCCGTGGGTTGTCCGCCGACGGCCCGGCGGGGCCGGGAGCGGAGGCGGGGCCGGGAGCAGGGGTGGCCGGAGGCTGGCGGCCTCCGGCCCGGAACGACTCGTCCCGCAGGCTCACCTGGCTCAGCGCGATCCACTCGAAGAACGGCCGGTCCGCCAGCCACACGTCCCCCGGCCGCAGCAGCCCGACGTCCCGCAGCTCCATCCGCTGCGCCGGCGCCGGCTCCGGCGGGGGCGCGCCGGGGGACTGCAGCAGCGCGGCGCGGCCGGCGGGGCCGATCTCCGCCCAGCGGGACTGGAACTGCTCGCTGCGCCCGATCAGCAGCTCCTGCCGGCACAGCTCTTCGAGCGCCGGCCCGCTCGTCAGCGGACGGCGGTCGTCCGCCTGGACGGCCCGTACCACCGCGTCGCCCATCACCTGGAGGTAGAACGGCCAGGTGCCGACCAGCGCCAGGATGCGCGCGCCCGCGCGGCCGGGCTCGATGTCGACGCCGAGGTTCGCGGCCGTGCCGGTGAGGAACGCCAGCGCATGCGGCTCGCCGAGGGGGCCGAGGATGCGTTTGTCGACGTCGTTGCCGAAGCTGGAGCCGGGGGCGGTGAGCGCGGAGCGCACGACGGTCTGCCAGTCCTTCTCGGTGCCGGTGTAGACGAGCCACGCGCCGGCCTGGCCGAGGTCGCGCAGCCAGGAGACGGCCGCGGGGTGGTATTCGGCGAGCCGGCCGACCTCGTCGAGCAGGAACGCCTCCCGGTCGGCGTGCGCCGCGCGCTCGGCGGCCCGCGTGAGCAGCGCCTCGGCGGGGCTCGTCGCGCCGCGCACGGCGGGGTCGAGGAGGGCGGCCAGCTCGTCCGGGCTGTCCACCTGGCTGGCGCGGTGGGGGATGGTGAGCTTGCGGACCCGGCGCGCGCCGTCCGCGACGAGGCGCCGCTCCAGCTCGCCGAGCACCCACGTCTTGCCCGCCCGGCGCGGGCCGAGCAGCGCGACCGAGGTGCCGGTGGCGTACCGGTCGCGCAGCCATGCCAGCTCCGCGTCCCGGCCCACCGGCCGGCCCGTACCGCCGCCGACGTGGAAGCGGTCGGCGGCGAAGTCCAGCGCGTCCACCCGGAACGGGCGCTGTGTCAGCGGCACTTGGGCGTCCCGTTCCCGGGCCGCCTCGCCGATCCTGGCCAGCGCCTCGGCCTGGCCGCGGGCCGTGGGAACGCCGGGCAGGAGCGCGACCTGCATGACGGTACGGTCCCGGCCCTGGGCGGAAAGGGCGCGGCCGGGGGGCAGGTACTCCGGCACCCGGCGGGGGTTGATGCCCGCCTCCTCGTAATCCCGGTGGTCGCTGAACGGCAGCACGAGCGTGTTCGAGGCCGTCCTCCTGATCCGGGCGGACAGCACCGCCCGGCCGCCGGCGACGACCGGGTGGACGCCGACCCGCGGCCCTTCCCGGAAGAGCCAGCGGCAGTCATCGACGTACTTGCCGTGCTCCGCGTCCTCGAGCACCTCCTGCAGGCCTTCCCAGCCGTCCAGGAGCACCAGCAGATACGGCAGCCGCCGGTGCGTCGCCACCGCCTGCCGCTGTGCGGCGATGTCGGGGAACGCCCCGGCGGCGAGCTGCGACTGCCGTACCCGCACAGTGGTGGTGAGCCGGTCCAGCAGCCTGGTGAGCCGGTCGCGTTCGCTGCGGGAGACGACCGCACCGCAGTGCGGCAGTTCGCCGAGCACCTGCAGCGCGCCGCTGCCGCAGTCGATGCCGTAGAGGTGCACGTCGACCAGGCTGTGCCGGCGGGCGACGGCGCCGGCCACGGTGCGCAGGAGCTGCGAGCGCCCGCTGCGTGGGCCGCCGGCGA
Organism: Streptomyces sp. CNP082; assembly: GCF_059570535.1. Lineage (NCBI taxonomy): Bacteria > Bacillati > Actinomycetota > Actinomycetes > Kitasatosporales > Streptomycetaceae > Streptomyces > Streptomyces sp. CNP082. The sequence goes on along the minus strand of NZ_JCANSZ010000008.1, from coordinate 162,368 downwards.
CGAACAGCGGCGTGTTGTCGGACAGATCCAGCATCGCGAGGTCCTGCCGCTGGGCGTCGGGGGCGTCCGCCAGGCCGATCGGCACGGGCACCAGGTCGCGCCACCGCTCGGGCTGCGCGTCCGGCGCGGGCCGGCCCGCGGACAGCGCGTCCAGGTCGATCTCCTCGCGGAGCGGGGGCGGCAGCAGCGCCGTGGGCCTGGGGATGCCGGCGGCAGCGACGGCATCGCGGATGACGTCCACGAGGGTGGCGAGATCCGTCCGCCCGGTCGGTTCCGGCTCGACGCGAAGGGATCTGCCGCCCTCCTCGTCGCCCGCCCACGGGGCGCCGCGTACCCGCACGAGCGGCTCACCGCCCGGGCCGACCACCGAGAGCACGCCGACACGCGCGGTGCGCAGCCGCACGAGCGCCTCGGCGCCGGTGCGTACGTACGCGGCCCCGGGCTCGGACGTGTCGAGCCAGGCCGCGTTCGGCGCGTCGATCACGTCGATGCTCTCGCCCTCGGCCGCGACCCGCAGGGCGATACGCAGGTTGGTGTTGGCGCGGATCTCAGTGGTCGCCACGGCGCCGGGCCGCTGGGTGGCGAGCACCAGGTGGACGCCGAGGGAGCGACCGCGCCGCGCAACCTCCACGAGGCCGCGGACGAAGTCGGGTAACTCACTGATGAGCGCCGCGGCCTCGTCCACGACGAGCACCAGCCGGGGCAGCGGGTCACGGGCGCGTTCGTCCCCGGCCGCGTATAGGTCGGCGTAGCCGCTGATGTCACGCGCTCCGGCCCTCATCAGCAGTCCCTCGCGTCTGCGTAGTTCGGCGGCGAGGCCGGTGAGGGTGCGTTCGACGAGATAGCCGTCGAGGTCGGAGAGCATCTCGACGGTGTGCGGCAGCCGGACGCAGTCGGAGAACGCGCTGCCGCCCTTGTAGTCCACCAGCACGAACGACACGGCGTCGGGCGGGTGGGCGGTGGCCATGGAGGCGATCCAGGTGCGCAGGAACTCCGTCTTGCCGGAGCCGGTCGTGCCGGCGACGAGGGCGTGCGGGCCGTCGCGTACAAGGTCAATGGCGACCGGGACGCCCTGGGACTCGCCGACCGGGGCGGAAAGCTCGGGGGGAAGTCCCCACCGGCCCCGGCGTTGCTCGTTGACGTCGTACGGCGGAAGGTCGAGCAGGTCGAGCAGGCGGGGGCTGCCCGGCTCCGCGAAGACTGCGGGGTCGCGGAGGGGTGCGAGGATGCGGCCGATGCGATCGGTCTGTGCGCGGCTGGCCCGGTGCGCGTGCCAGCCCTCGTGTGCGGGCCTTCCCTCCTGCAGCAGCCGGGGGGTTCCGTCGATCTCGCCTGTCGCGCGGCACTCCGAGGGCAGCAGCCGCGCGTACTCCTCCAGGCAGATCGAGAACACCGCGTGCTCGGGTCCGTGCTGGAGCAGTTCCGAGACCGCCGGCAGCGCACGCAGCCTGCGGGCTCCGTCGAGCACGAGCACGGCCGCGGTCGGCTGGGGGCTTCCGGGCGGGGCGGAGCCGCGGCTCAGGAGGTCGTGGATGTGCCGGGCAGCCGTCTCGGCGTCGTAGGCGATCCGCGGGCCGGACGAGGGGGTGTGCGGGATCAGGCGGAGGAAGTCCCAGACGCGGCGGTCCCGGCCGCTGGTCAGGACGTGCACGTCGACGTCTGCGGGGCTGTGCGTGGCCAGGATGGAGGCGACGAGCCACGCGCCGGCCTCGCCCGCCTGCTCACCCGCGAGGCCGAGGACCCCGACGTCGGGCAGGTCCACCAGGACCGGCACCGGCTGCCTCGGCTCGGGGAGGTCGAAGTCGTAACCCAGCATGAGCTGGAGGAACGGCGCGCTGCCCGGAGCCCGATGCCATAACTGTGCCTCGCCGAAGAGCAGGCTGCGGGGGTCCTGGAACCATGACTGGCCGCCGGGCTCCCTGTCCGGATCCTGTCGCCTGCCCGGCAGCAGGCGCCGCCAGCCACTGCGCCCGGGCCTCGGGACGTCCGGGTCACCTCCGCGGCGGGAGACCAGGAGCGTGCCGCCGTCGCGCGGTTCCGCGACTCCCTTCTTGAGGAGCTGGCGGTGGATGAACTCGGGCGTGACGTGGTTCCACACCGGTTCGGCGGGCGGTTCACCGAGCCAGAGCCGGGTGCCGGGGCGCACGGGCACGTCCGCGAGCGTGGCGTCGGGCGGCAGTTGGCTGGCGTCGGCGAAAAAGAGCGGATGCGGGCCGGGTGGGCGGCGGCACCAGTCCGCGAGCCGCCGCGCCACCATCGCCACCGACGTGTTGTCGGGCGCCTCCAGCACGACATCCTGCTCCGCACCGTCCGGCAGGACGACCGTCAGCATCCGCTCCGTGGCCACCCGCGCCTCACGCCCCCGCGGCCATCGGCGGCCCCGCGTGGTCCTGGAGCTGCTGCGCCGTGGCCCGGAACTCCGTCAGCCACTCCGCCGTCTCCGCCTCCACGTGCCGTCGTACGGCCTCGACCAGCGACGTCAGCATGGCGAGCCGGCGCTCCAGCACTGCCGGATCGAGGGCGCCCGCGGCCTCGTCCGTACGCTCAGCCGACCGCAGGTGCTCCGCCGCCCACGCCAGCCGGAAGTCGTTCAGCGCCGCGCGCAGCGCCTGCGCCGCGGCGATGTCGCGCATCCAGCCCGAGGACAGCCCGAAGAAGTGGTCGAAGCCCTTACAGCCCGCGGCCAGCGCCAGCAGCACGTATCCCCAGCCCTGCGGCGGGCCGCCGGAGAGGACGCTCGCCAGCGGGACGAGCGTGCCGGCGACGGCGAGGAGGATCGTCAGGGCGCTGATGACGCGGGAGCCGAGGCGTTTGCGGCGCTTGTCGGCCAGATACCACTCGATGGCGTCCTCGGCCTCCTGCTCGGCCCAGGCCCGCAGCTCCCGAAGGATCTCCGTCTGGCCGCCGGCGGCCTCGAGCGCGGCGCGGGGGAAGGTGCGGCCCCGCAGGTCCCGGCGTCTGCCCCGCCCGCCCCCGGCGTCCGGCGTCCCCGTCTCCTGACCCGGCATCAACTGCCTCCGCGCTCGCCTCAGTCCAGCTCATCGAGGCTATCGGCAACGGGTCGCCCGGGTGGTGGCTCAGGGGGAGGAATCCGCCACCACCCGGGCGTGGCAACCTGTCGTACGTCGGGGGTGTGCGCCCGGTGCGTACCGCTCAGGCTCCCTCCGCCGACCACCACACCGTGGTGTCCGCCGGCAGCTCCACCTCGCCGCCGGACTCCCCGCCCGGCTCCCCGCCCGTCGCATCCGCACTCGCCAGCAGCATCCGCCCCGCCGGCACCGTGATCCGCACCGCCGCCCCCGTGGTGTTCGCCGCGCAGACGAACGCGGGACCGCTGCTTGGCGTCCGCCGGAACAGCAGCACCCCCGCCGGCGCGGCCAGCCACTCCACCCCGTCGCCCGCACCCAGCGCCGGGTGTTGGCGGCGCAGCGCCAGCGCCGCCCGGTACAGCTCCAGCGTGGAGCCCGGGTCGCCGGTCTGCGCCTCGACGCTCAGCTCGCCCCAGCCCGCCGGCTGCGGCAGCCAACTGCCGCCGGCGCCGAAGCCGTACGAACTGCCCGCCACCGTCCACGGGATGGGCACCCGGCAGCCGTCGCGGAACCCGTCCTGTCCCGCCCCGCGCGCGAACGCCGGGTCCTGCCGCACCTCGTCGGGCAGGTCGGTGACGTCCGGCAGGCCCAGCTCCTCGCCCTGGTAGAGGTACGCGGAGCCGGGCAGCGCGAGCATCAGCAGCGTCGCGGCGCGGGCGCGGCGCAGGCCGAGAGCGGAGTCCCCCGCGGACCGCAACTGGGTGCCCAGGCCCGCCGGGTTGGCGAAGCGGGTGGTGTGGCGGGTGACGTCGTGGTTGGACAGCACCCAGGTCGCGGGGGCGCCGACGGGGCGCATGGCGGCCAGCGAATCGTCGATGACGGGGCGCAGCTCGGCGGCGTCCCAGTACGTGCCGAGGTACTGGAAGTTGAACGCCTGGTGCAGCTCGTCGGGGCGTACGTAGTTGGCGGTGCGCTCCACCGTCGGCGTCCACGCCTCGGCGACGGCGATGCGCCGGCCGGGGTACTCCTCCAGCACGCGGCGCCAACTGCGGTAGACGGCGTGCACGCCGTCCTGGTCGAAGTACGGCATGGCGGCGTTGCCGAGCAGCCTGAGCTGGTCTTCGCCGCCGATGTCGGGCAGCCCGGCGGCCTTGACCAGGCCGTGGGCGACGTCCACGCGGAAGCCGTCCACGCCCATGTCGAGCCAGAAGCGCAGGATGGAGCGGAACTCGTCGGCGACCGCCGGGTGGTCCCAGTTGAAGTCGGGCTGCTCGGGCGCGAACAGGTGCAGGTACCACTCGCCGTCGGGGCAGCGGGTCCAGGCGGGGCCGCCGAAGATCGACTCCCAGTCGTTGGGCGGCAGTTCGCCGTCCGCGCCCTTTCCCGGGCGGAAGTGGTAGCGGGCGCGCAGCGGGGAGCCGGGGCCTTCGGCGAGGGCGCGGCGGAACCACTCGTACCGGTCGGAGGAGTGGTTGGGCACGACGTCCACGATGATCCGCAGGCCCAGTTCGTGGGCGTCGCGGATGAGGGCGTCGGCGTCGTGGAGGGTGCCGTAGACGGGGTCGATGGCGCGGTAGTCGGCGACGTCGTAGCCGCCGTCGGCCTGCGGGGAGGCGTAGAACGGGCTGAGCCACACCGCGTCCACGCCGAGTTCGGCGAGGTAGGGCAGCCGGGCGCGGATGCCGGGCAGGTCGCCGGTGCCGTCGCCGTCGCCGTCGGCGAAGCTGCGCGGATAGACCTGGTAGATCACCGCGTCGCGCCACCAGTCGAGGGCGTCGGCGGAGTCGGCGGCCGTACGGGCGGCAAGGTGCTGGGTCATGTCTTCCCCGGGTCGTCGGTGGGCGGGCGGCCTGCGGGCCGCGTCCAGTGGCTTGCGGGTGGGGGCGGGGCTAAGGGTGCGGGAGGGCCGTTCACGACTTGGCGGCGCCGGCCGTCAGGCCGGTCACCAGGTGGCGCTGGACGAGGTAGAAGAACGCCGCGGCCGGGATCCCGATGAGCACGCCGGTGGCGGCCATCAGGTTCCACTGCTGGTCGTGCTCGCTGACGAAGGTCGCCAGGCCGATGGGCAGGGTGTACTTGTCGGAGCTGAGCATGAACACCGACGCGAAGGCGAACTCAGCCCACGAGGTGATGAAGGTGTAGAACGCCGCGACGGCCATGCCCGGCCGGGCCAGCGGCAGCACCAGCCGCCAGAACGTGCCGAAGGGCGTGAGCCCGTCGACCCTGCCGGCCTCGTCGATCTCGTGCGGGATGGTGTCGAAGTAGCCCCTGAGCAGCCAGGCGCAGTACGGCACGGCCTGGGTGAGGTTGACGGCGATCAGCGCCCAGTACGTGTCCAGCAGGTCGAGCCCGGCCAGGATGTTGTACAGCGGCACGATGAGGATGGCGAACGGGAACATCTGCGTGACCAGGAAGGTCCACATGAGCTGCCGGTGGCCGGGGAAGCGCATGCGCGAGACGGCGTACGCGGCGCTGGCGGAGACGAAGACGCCGATCAGGCAGGTGCCGAGGCTGACGATCAGCGAGTTGCCGACCCACTGCAGGAAGTCGGTGTCGGACAGCACGGTCGTGTAGTTCGACAGGCTCATCTTCCCGGCTATGTCGCCGGCGTGCAGGAAGTCGGTCTTGTCGGGGCCGAGGGAGACCCAGGCGAGCCAGGCGACCGGGAAGAGCGCGACGAAGCTCGCGGCGAGCAGCGTGCCGTGCAGTGCGACGGACGCGGCCGTGCTGCGCTCGCCACGGCCGCGCGGGCGGGGGCGGGGGCGGGGGCGCGGGCGCGGGCGCGGGCGCGGGCGCGGGCGGGAGGGTACGCGGGTCATCGGACGGCCGCCTCCTCGTTGCGGTTCAGCCAGCGGCGGTAGACCGACACCAGCACGACGAGCATGGACAGGATGATCACGCCGTACGCGGCGGAGCCCGCGTAGTCCCGCGGCGTCTGGCCGAAGCCGAGCCGGTACGCCCAGGTGACCAGGATCTCGGTGTCGGGCGCGGTGGAGCCGAACAGCAGGAAGATGACGATGAACTGGTTGAACGTCCAGATCACGCCCAGCATGATCACCGTGCTGCTCACCGCGCGCAGGCCGGGCAGCGTCACGTACCGGAAGCGCTGCCAGGGCGTGGCGCCGTCGGTCTCCGCGGCCTCGTACAGCTCGTCGGGGATGGATTGCAGCCCGCCGAGCAGCGAGACCATCATGAACGGCACCCCGCACCAGGTGTTGACGACGATCGCCGCCGTGCGCTGCCAGAACGGCTCGCTGAGCCAGGCCGGTTCCGGCATGCCGACGGAGGCGAACGCGGAGTTCAGCACGCCTCCGTCGGCGAGGATCATCCGCCAGGAGAAGACGGTGACGAACGTCGGCACCGCCCACGGCAGGATCAGCGCCAGCCGGTACAGGGTCCGCCCGCGCATCTTGCGGTTGAGCAGCACGGCGAGGCCCAGGCCGATGCCGTAGTGGAGGGTGACGCAGGCGGCGGTCCAGAAGAGCGTCCAGACGAACTGCTTCCAGAAGGTGTCGGCGGCGCTGCCGGTGAGGATCTCGACGTAGTGGTCGAAGCCGACGAAGGAGAAGCTGTCCGGGATCTTGTTGACGCCGATGGTGCGGCCGACGTTGTCGCTGGTGGCGTCGGTCAGCGACAGGTAGACGCCGCGGCCCAGCGGGTACGCCACGAGCACGCCGAGGACGGCGGCGACCGGGGCCACCATGGCATAGGCGTACCAGTGGCGGTTGTACGACTTCTTGAGGCTGCTGATCACTTCGGTGCCCTTCCGCGCGCGCCGCTGCTCTACGCGAAGTCGGGGACCAGCTCGCCGAACTCCTCGGCGGTGGCGTCGAGTCCGTCCTTGACGCCGGAATCGCCCTTGAAGACCTTGGCGAGGTTCTGCTTGAAGGCGTCGCCGAGCAGCGTGCTGTACTCGGGCAGCGCGGGGCGCGGCTGCGCGGTCTCGGCGAGGACCTGCCGGTAGCCGGCGATGCCCGGGTCGGCCGTGACCTCGTCGGTGTAGGCGGAGGTGCGGGTGGGCAGGGTGCCGTTCTCCAGCGCGATCTTCGACTGGGTCTTGGCGGAGGTCATCCAGCCGGTGAACTCGATGGCGGCTTCCTTGTGCGCCTCGTCGGAGCCGTTGTAGACGGAGAGGTTGTGGCCGCCGGTGGGTGCGCCGGCTTCGCCGGTGGAGCCGGCCGGGACGGGGGCGACGCCGAGGTTGGCCTTGTCCTTGAAGGCCGGTCCGGCGTAGACGTTGGTCAGCTCCCAGGGCCCCTGGATGATCATGGCGACCTTGCCGTTGACGAAGGCGTCCTGCATGTGGGCGTAGGCGTCGGCGGTGACGTCCAGGTCGGCGGTGCCGGGGGCGTCGACGATCTCCTTGGCCTTCTCGACGCCGGTGACGGCCTCGGGCGAGTTGACGGTGATCTCCTCCGCGCCGGTGTCGACCATGTCGGTGCCCTCGCCGAAGAGGAACGGCAGCGTGTAGTACGGGTCCTGGTTGAGCCAGAAGCCGTCGGCGCCGGCCTTGGACTCGACGTCGGCGGCGATGTCCATCAACTCGTCCCAGTCGGCGGGGGGCGCGTCGTGGCCGGCCTTCTTCAGCAGGTCCTTGTTCCACATCAGCGCGAGCGTGTCGGTGACGATGGGGGCGCCGTAGGTGGTGCCCTCGTACTGCGCCTGCTCCAGCAGCGACGGCGTGAAGTCGTCCGGCTTCGCCAGGGCCGCGGTGTCGTCGAGCGGGGCGAGGAACTGCGACTTGGCCCAGGAGGCGGTCCAGCCGACCTCGGTGCGGATCACGTCCGGGGCGCCCTTGGTGCCGGCGGCGGTGGTGAACTTGTTCTGCGCCTGGTCGAAGGGGACGTTGACGTACTCGACCTTGATGTCCGGGTGGGCCTTCTCGAACTCCTTGATCAGCGCCTTGTACGTGGGCGCCTCGTTGGTGGCGTTGGAGGTGTCCCACCAGGTGATCGTCACCTGGCCGCCGGCGCTCCCGCCGCCGTCGCCGTCGCCGTCGTCACCGCAGGCCGTCGCCACCAGCGCAAGTGAGGCGGCCAGGGCGGTGGCGGCTATGCCACGTCGCATAGTGAACTCTCCTTCAGCAGGGGAACCGCGACCGCACAGCGCGGCGCCGGACGCCGAGGAAGTTAACAGGATTGAAAGCCGACCGAAAGACCTTGCAAGAGATTTCTGCAAGGAGTTACGGTCGCATCCGAGAACCAGGGAGGACACGACGTGCGCCAGGAACAGTCAGGTCCCGCGACCGCGCGGCTCGCCGACATCGCGGCCCAGGCCGGGGTGAGTGAGGCCACGGTCAGCCGGGTGCTGAACGGCAGGCCGGGCGTGGCGGACACCACCCGGCAGGCCGTGCTGGCCGCGCTCGACGTGCTCGGCTACGAGCGGCCGGTGAAGCTGCGCCGGCGCAGCGCGGGCCTGATCGGGCTGCTCATCCCCGAGTTGGACAACCCGATCTTCCCCGGCTTCGCCCAGGTCATCGGCCAGGCGCTGACCCGGCAGGGCTACACCCCGGTGCTGGCCGCGCAGACGCCGGGCGGCTCGACGGAGGACGAGCTGACCGAGATGCTCGTGGAGCGCGGCGTGGACGGCATCGTCTTCGTCTCCGGGCTGCACGCCGACACCACCGCCGACATGGAGCGGTACACGCGGCTGCGCGGCCAGGGCGTGCCGTTCGTGATGATCAACGGCTACTCGGAGAAGTTCCAGGGCACGTTCATCTCCCCCGACGACCGGGACGCCATGCGGCTGTCGGTGACCCACCTGGCCTCCCTGGGCCACCGCCGCATCGGGCTCGCGCTCGGACCGGGCCGCTTCGTGCCCGTACAGCGGAAGGTCGAGGGGTTCCTCGACTCCATGCGCACCGTGCTGTCCGTACCGGAGGAGGAGGCGCGGGCGGGGATCGAGCACTCGCTGTACTCGCTGGAGGGCGGGCAGGCCGCGGCGGCGGCGCTGCTGGACCGCGGCTGCACGGGGATCGTGTGCGCCAGCGACATGATGGCGCTGGGCGCGATCCGCGCGGCCCGCCAGCGCGGACTCGCGGTGCCGGCGCAGGTGTCGGTGGTGGGCTACGACGACTCCCCGCTGATCGCCTTCACCGACCCGCCGCTGACCACGGTGCGCCAGCCGGTGACGGCGATGGGCCAGGCGGCGGTGCGGGCCCTGCTGGAGGAGATCGGCGGCACCCCGGCGCCGCACGCCGAGTTCGTCTTCCACCCGGAGCTGGTGGTACGCGGCTCGACGGCCTCGGCGCCCGCGTAAGCGGCTCGCCGGGCCCGGGTGCCGAAAGCGGCTCCACCGGGCCCGGTGCCGATGAATCCGGGGGCCGTGCCCCCAGACCCCCTACGGATGGAACGCGACGGCGCCCTTGGCGGGCAGGTCGAGCGTGACCCGTCCGCCCGCGACGGTGACCTCGGTGGCGCAGCCGTCGAGGACGTTGCAGTACGTGCCGTCCGCGACCGCCGTGCCGAACTCCTGGCTCACCGGGTCCGCCGTGTTGTTGAGCGCCACGAACCCGCGGTCGCCGCGGCCGAAGCCGACGACGTTGGCGCGCGGCGACTGCCAGTCGGTGACGTCCGCATCGCCGGTGGCGTTGCGCCAGCCGACCATCCCCGTGATCCGCGGGTCGCGGTCCAGGCAGTACCAGCCGGCGCCGCAGTCGGTGCCGGTGACGAAACCCCCGGAGTCGGCGGGCGGCGAGTCGTCCTTTCCGGCGAACTCGAAGCCCGCGTAGACGGTGGGCGGGGCGTGCTTCCAGCCCAGTTGGAAGACGTTGGCGAGGACGGCGGTGTCGCCGTCCTTGTACGTCAGGTGGCGGCCGTCGCGCTCGGTGTCGTGGTTGGTGACGAACGACACCGAGTTCTGCGCGGGCAGCAGCCCCTGGTCGGGGCCGAGGTTCTCCAACTGGGCGATGTCGCCGAGGAACGCGGCCTTCAGCCGGTCGCCGAAGGTGAAGTCCAGCACCCTGCCGCTGCCGAAGTACTCCTCGGGCGCGGGGGTGCCGCCGGGGAAGACTTCGTGGAAGACGAACGGCCGGGAGCCGGCCGCGGTGTCGTCCAGCCGGCCGGTGATCGCTTCCAGGTCGGCGGCCGGGATGTGCTTGGCGGCGTCCACGCGGAAGCCGGAGACGCCGCGGGCGATCTGCGCGTTGAGATACCCGGCGATCTTGTCGCGGACGGCGTCGCTGCCGGTCTTCAGGTCCGGCAGGCCGAGCAGTTCGCAGTTCTGCACCTCCCACTTGTCGTTCCAGTTGCTGATCTCGTGGTCGCAGACGTCGACGTTGTAGTCCGCCCGGGAGTACATGGGCGGCGCGTACTTGTCGCCGAGCGCGGTGCCGGCGTAGCCGGTGCCGGTCTGCGCGGCGGTGTGGTTGACGACGGCGTCGGTGTAGACGGCGACGCCGGCGCCGTTGCAGGCGGCGGTCATGGCGGTGAAGTCGGCCTCGCTGCCCAGCCGGCCGTTCAGGGCGTAGCTGTAGGGCTGGTAGACGTCCCACCAGTGGTGCTGGGGGTGGGACAGGGATTCCGCGGGCGGCGCCACCCACACGGCGGCGTACCCGGCGGGGCCGAGGACGTCGGTGCACTCGGTGGCGACCGACGACCAGTTCCAGGACCACAGATTGGCGATGACGTCGTTGCCGGCGGCGGCCGGCCTGGCGCTCGCCTGGGTCGCGGCGGCGGGCAGCAGCGCGAGCACGAGACCGGCGAGTGCCGTCCCGGCCAGCAGGCGTGCGCCGCGCAGCCGTGTGCGTACCGGATGAGCCATGTATAACCCTCCTCGTCCTTCGGAGAGCTGACGCGCCACAGCCACATCGGTGTATCGGTGTTCGGGTCGAAAGATTTTGCAGAGCCGACCGTAGAGGGTGCCCCAGAACACGGTCAACCCATAGGAAAGATGCTTGCAAAGTCTTTCAACACGGCCCCGGTGGTGTTAACTTCGCAGGCGCCGGTCCGGCCGGTCGGGGGTCCTTCACAGGCCCCACGCGCCCGGTCGGCCGGACCGGTTCCTCAGTCCAGGTAGCCGCGGAGCTGGTCAGCGAAGGCGTGGTCGCGCAGCTTGTTGAGGGTCTTGGACTCGATCTGCCGGATCCGCTCGCGGGTCACGCCGAAGATGCGGCCTATCTCCTCCAGCGTCCGCGGCCGGCCGTCGATCAGCCCGTACCGCAACTGCACGACCTTGCGCTCACGTTCGCCCAGCGTGGACAGCACCGCCTCCAGGTGCTCGCGCAGCAGCAGGAACGCCGCCGACTCCACGGGGGAGGCGGCGTCGCCGTCCTCGATGAGGTCGCCGAGCGCGACGTCCTCCTCCTCGCCGACCGGCGCGTGCAGCGACACGGGCTCCTGCGCCAGCCGCAGCACCTCGCTCACCCGCTCCTCGGGCAGCCCGAGATGAGCACCCACCTCTTCGGGCGTCGGCTCGTAGCCGCGCTCCTGGAGCATGCGGCGCTGGACGCGGACGACCCGGTTGATCAGCTCGACGACGTGCACCGGGACCCGGATCGTGCGGGCCTGGTCGGCGAGGGCGCGGGACATGGCCTGGCGTATCCACCAGGTCGCGTACGTGGAGAACTTGTAGCCGCGGGCGTAGTCGAACTTCTCCACCGCGCGGATCAGCCCGAGGTTGCCCTCCTGCACCAGGTCGAGCATCGTCAGCCCGCGGCCCACGTACCGCTTGGCAACGGAGACGACGAGGCGCAGGTTCGCCTCGATCAGCCGGCGCTTGGCCATCCGGCCCAGCACGACGAGCTTGTCCAGGTCCAGCGCGAGCGGCGTGATCAGGTCCGGCTCGGCGGCCAGCTTCTCCTCGGCGAAGAGACCGGCCTCGACGCGCCGGGCCAGCTCCACCTCCTCGGCGGCGCTGAGCAGCGGAATCCGGCCGATCTCGCGCAGATACTGCCGGAACAGGTCGGACGTGGGCCCGCCGCGCTCGGGCCGCACGGCGGAGGCCGGCGGCGGCGCGGGCGCCGGCTCACTCCCGGCCCCGGGCTCGTCGAGCCCCGCCGGAGCCCCGTTCGGCAGGGTCAGGACGTCGGGCGCGCCCTCGTGCCCGGCCCGTAGCGAAGTCTTGAGGGTCTGGGTCTGCACGGGGGCGACCTCCAGGGTGGTCACTGCCGGTTCGGGGACGTGGGGCAGCGGAACGGCTGCGGCGTACTCGCCGCCTTCCGTCCCGATCGTGGATAGCGGATCCCTGGCGGCTTGCCGCCCCTTCCGGGCAGCACCGCCACGCTCCGAGGACTCAGGCACCGCCCCCAGTGTGGGGTACGACACACGCCTGGCAGTAGGGGCGTGCGACCACATTTTGTGCCCGGCCCGTGACCGGATGGTTACGCAACGGACGAATGTGCACGCCCCGGGCAGCGCAACTCCTCGCACAGCGTGACCCTATGGTCACACTGGTGATTTGACCGCCATGCGCAGCGGTGGTCACACTGGGGCCCTCAGCACGAGAGGAACCACTGCTCATGGGCGAGATCGACGAGATTCGTCGACGTATGGAGGCGTTGGAGGCACAGGTGCACGAGCTGGCCGAACAGCAGGCGGCCACCCGGCACCTGGCGGTCAACTCGGACCGCGACGTGGCGGCGCTGCAGGAGCAGCGGCGCGCCGACATACAACTCCTTCAGGCGCTGCGGCAGACGCAGCTTGAGCAGGGCAAGATCCTTGAGGCGCACAGCAAGATGCTCTTGGAGCACGGCAAGGTGCTCGGCGTGCTGGTGTCCGGGCAGGTGGCCATCATGGAGCACCTCGGCATGACCCCGCCGGAGACCGCCGCCGAAGGCGGCTGACCCGGCACCGCCCTCCGCGTCCGCGTCAGAGCGCTGCCGCGCCGCGGGCGCGGAGGGATTCGCGGTACTGCTGGAGCGTCCACAGCTCCTGCTGTGCCGCCTCGAACTGCTCCGGGGGGCCCTGGGCGCCCAGGCGGTGGACCGTGCTGCGGACGTCGGCGATGCGGCGGTCGACCGCCGCGAGGCGGACGCCCGCCAGTTGTTCGCCCGCGTAGATCGCGTCCGGTTCGCGGCGGCTGCGGATGGGTTCGACGGCCAGCTCCGTGATCAGCGACCGGACGCCGTCGTCGGGGGCCGCGTCGCGGACGCGGGCCAGGTACGCGGCGCCGTCGCCGGCGTCGGTGACGCCGCCGGCCGCTTCGATGGCGGCGCGGACCGTCGTATACGGCGCGGCGGTGAACTCGTCGGCGAGGTAGGCGTCGAAGGCGGGGGCGACCAGCTTGGGGTGCTGGAGGGCGAGCTTCAGCAGCTCGCGCTCCCGGTGCAGGGCCGGGGTCCTCATGTACAGCGCCGGGCCGCCGGAGGGGCCCGCGGTTCCGGGGCCGGCCGGTGGCGTACCCGCGCCGCGGGCCGGGGGCTGGCCGCCCGGTCCTGGACGCTGCGCGCGGCCCGGCCCCGAGCCCCGGCCCGCCCCGCCCTGTGCCGCGTACCGCGCGAGCTGGCGGACCCGGTCCACCACGAACCGTTCGTCCAGGATCCCCAGCATCCCCGCCAACTGCACCGCGTACTCGTGCCGGATCGCCACGTCCTTGATCCGCGCCACCACCGGCGCCGCCTGCGCCAGCGCTGCCGAACGGCCCTCCGCCGTGTCCAGATTGTGCTGCCTGACGAACGAGCGGATCGCGAACCCGAAGAGCGGCGAGCGCTCCTCGATGAGCTGCCGCACCGCCTCGTCGCCCTGCGCCAGCCGCAGGTCGCACGGGTCCATGCCGCCGGGGCTGACCGCGATCGACGTACGGGCCGCGAACTTCTGGTCGTCCTCGAACGCGCGCAGCGCAGCCTTCTGCCCCGCCGCGTCGCCGTCGAACGTGAAGACCACCTCGGAGCGGGAGTTGTCCGTCAGCACCCGGCGCAGGATCTTCACGTGCTCGCCGCCGAACGCGGTGCCGCACGTCGCGATGGCCGTCGTCACCCCGGACAGGTGGCAGGCCATCACGTCGGTGTACCCCTCGACGACGACCGCCCGGCCCTGCTTGCCGATGTCCCGCTTGGCCAGGTCGATCCCGTACAGCACCTGGGACTTGCGGTAGATCGGGGTCTCCGGCGTGTTCAGGTACTTCGGCCCGCTGTCGTCCTCGCGCAGCCGCCGGGCGCCGAAGCCGACGACCTCGCCCGTGATGTCCCGGATCGGCCACATCAGCCGCCCCCGGAAGCGGTCGATCGGCCCGCGGCGGCCGTCCTGCGAGAGCCCGGAGAGCGTCAGCTCCTTGTCGGTGAAGCCCCGGCCGCGCAGGAAGCGGGTGAGGTGGTCCCAGCCCGCCGGCGCGTACCCCACGCCGAAGCGCTCCGCCGCGGCCTGGTCGAAGCCGCGCTCGGCGAGGAACCCGCGCCCGATCTCCGCCCCCGCGGAGCCGAGCTGCTCCGCGTAGAACTGGGCGGCGGCCTTGTGCGCTTCCAGCAGCCGGGTCCGCTCGCCCTGCTGCCGGCCGGGGGTGTAGCCCCCTTCCTCGTACCGCAGGGTGATGCCGGCCTGGGCGGCGAGGCGCTCGATGGTCTCGGAGAAGGACAGGTGCTCGACCTTCATGACGAAGTCGACCGTGTCCCCGCCTTCCTGGCAGCCGAAGCAGTGGTAGAGCCCCTTGGCCGGACTCACATGGAAGGAAGGGGACTTCTCGTCATGGAAGGGACACAGTCCCTTGAGGTTCCCGCCGCCGCCCGGGCGGAGCTGCAGATACTCCGAGACGACGGCGTCGATCGGAACCGCGTTCCTGACCGCCCGTACGTCGTCGTCGTTGATCCTGCCTGCCACGAGTGCAGTCTACGGCCGGGCGCCGACAGCCCCGCGCCCCGCCGCCGCGGCCTCCGCAGCCGCCGCCGCACCGGGCGCCGGCCCTCGGTCAGCCGCCGGTCGGCCCTCGGTCAGCCGGCGGGCGTGAGCTTGGCGGTCATCACGACGTGGGGGCCCACGCCCTCGATGACGAACTCCTCGCCGCGGACCTCGAAGCCGTGCCCGAGGTAGAACCCGGCGGCCGACGTACGGGCGTTGCACCAGACCAGGTGCGCGCCGCGGGCCGCCGACTCGGTGAGCCCCGCGGTGAGGACGGCGACGCCGTAGCCCTGGCCGCGGACGGCGGGGGCGCTGGCCATGCCGCGGAAGCGGTAGGCGGGGGTGTCCTCGCCGGGGAGGGGTGCTGAGCAGAAGGAGACGCAGGCCGCGACCGCGCCGTTCGGGTCGTACGCCGCGAGGTGGAAGGCGCCCGGCGCGGCGTCCTCCGCGAACTCCGCCTCGGCGGGCGGGCGGCCGGGGAGCAGCACGGAGTGGCGCAGTGCGAAGATCTCAGCGACGTCGGCCTGAGCGGTGCGGATAGCCATGGGCCGAGGATAGGCCGGGGCCGCGGGACTCCCGCCGGGCGGGCGGGCGTTGCCCGTACCGCGGCGCCCCGGACGCACGCAGGCGCGGGCCCGCGGTACGCGGACGGGGCCGCCCGCGACCGTCGCGGACGACGCTCGCGGGCCCGCCGCGGCCGGGACCCGGGGCCCTACGCGATCAGGTCCCCCAGCGCCACCCCCGGGTCGCCCAGGCGCTCCGTGTCGACCCGCGCGCCGGAGCGGATCAGGTTCTGGGTGCCCTCGGTGACGTCCCACACGTTCATGTTCATCCCCGCGAGCACCCGGCCCTCCTTCAGCCAGAAGGCGATGAACTCCCGCCGCCCCACGTCCCCGCGGCACACCACCTGGTCGTACGACCCGGGCGGCGCGTATCCCGAGTACTCCAGGCCCATGTCGTACTGGTCGGAGAAGAAGTACGGCACCCGGTCGTACGTCACGTCCTGCCCGAGCATGGCGCGGGCCGCGGCCGGGCCGCCGTTGAGCGCGTTCGCCCAGTGCTCCACCCGGAGCCGGCCGCCGTTTGCGGCATGGGAGCCGGCGGCATGGGAGCCGGCGGCGAGAGAGGCGGCGGGGTGGGGGAAGGAGGCGACGTCGCCGGTGGCGTAGACGTTCGGGTCCGAGGTGCGCAGCGAGGCGTCGGTGGCGATGCCGCCGCCCTCCGCGCGCGGCGCGACGTCGAGCCCGGCGGCCTCGGCGAGCGCGGTGCGCGGGGCGGCGCCGATGGCGGCGAGCACGTCGTGCGCCGGGTGCTCCTCGCCGTCGTCGGTGAGCGCGGCCAGCACCATGCCGTCCCGGCCGGTGATCTCCGTCAGCCGCGCGCCGAAGTGGAACCGCACGCCGTGCTCGCTGTGCAGGTCGATGAAGACCTGGCCGATCTCCGGGCCGACGACCCCGTGCAGCGGCGTGGGCTCCGGCTCGACGATGGTGACCTCCGCCCCGTACGAGCGCGCCGCCGCGGCCACCTCCAGGCCGATCCAGCCGGCGCCGGCGATGACGAGCTGCCCGTTGTCGCGGCCGAGGGCGGCCAGGACACCGCGCAGCAGCTCGGCGTGGGCGAGGCGGCGCAGGTGGTGGACGCCGGCGAGGTCGGTGCCGGGGATGTCGAGCCGGCGGGGCTCGGCGCCGGTGGCCAGGAGCAGCTTGTCGTAGTGCACCCGGGTGCCGTCGCCGAGGGTCACGGTCTTCGCAGCGCGGTCCAGCGCGGTGACGGTCTGCCCGAGGTGCAGCTCGACCTCCGCCTCCGCGTACCAGCCGGACGGCTGCGCGAAGACGCTGTCGCGCTCTTCCTTGCCGAGGAGGTAGCCCTTGGACAGCGGCGGTCGCTCGTACGGGTGGTCGCGCTCATCGCCGATGAGGATGACCCGGCCGGTGAACCCTTCGGATCGCAGCGTCTCCGCTGCCTTGGCACCGGCCAGTCCTCCTCCGACGATGACGAACGTCTGATCTGCGTCGACCACTTCACTCCTCCTAGCTCCCGGGCCCCGACCATCCATTTTGCCGTGTCCGTGGCCGTGTTGCCGCCACCGCGAGCCTCCCGCACACAGGCGTGGGGGCGGAAGGGGGAGGCGCGCCAGGGCTCCGCGGGCGAGCCGGGTGGCGGGCGGCGCGGGCCGGGCGCAGGGCGGTGCGGACCCGGCGGCGGCGCAGGGGCGGGTGGTGGGCAACCGGGCTGGTGGGGGCGGTGATGGGCGGGTACGGGGACGGTGCCTGACCCCGGTACGCGGCCGGGGGCGCCCCCGGCGGGCCGCCCGCCCCCGCACCCGCCAGCGCGCCGGTGGCCGGATCTCGCCGTTCACCCTCGCGGCGGTCATGGCGGTCGTGGCGTTCATCGCGATCACGGCGGCCCGCCGTCCCGTACGACGTGCGCCGCAGCCACGCCGCGCCGTTAGCCGTGACACGTGTCACGGCTGGGTCGTGACGTACGACCTGCGCCGCCGCCGCACCCCGCCCCGCCCCGCCCGGTCAGCCACCCGCGCCCTGCCCCGTCAGCCCCGCCCCGTCAGCCCCGCCGCCCCGTCAACCGCGCTCCGTCAGCCGCGCGTGCAGCCGCCGCGCCGCCGCGTCCGTCAGCGCCGCGATCTGGTCGACGACGGCCCGCAGCCGCCCCGCGTCACCCGCCGCCTCTCCGTACAGCGCCCGGAACTGCGGGTCAAGACCTTCCGGCGCCCGCGCCGTCAGCGCCTCGGCCAGCTCCCCCAGCACCACCCGCTGCTCCGCCCGCAGCCGCTCTTGGTCCGGCCGCTGCATCACGAACCGGTCCGCGACCGCCTTGAGCACCGCGCACTCCAGCCGCTCCGCGCGCGGCACGATCAGCTCGGCGGCGTAGCGGGTCAGCGGGCCCGAGCCGTACGCGGCGCGCGTCGCGCCCTCGGCCGCGAGGCAGAAGCGGCCGATGAGCTGACTGGTGGCGTCCTTGAGGCGGGCCTGCGCGGCGGCGGTGCCGTCGTAGCCGTGCGGCCACCAGTCCTGGGCCAGCAGCCGGTCGAGGGCGTCGGCGAGTTCGGCGGTGTCCGTGCCCGGGGCGTACCGCGCGGCGGCGGCGGCGAAAACCTCGGCGCGCTCCGGCCCGGCGAGCAGCACCGCGGGGTCGAGGTGGCCGGCGTGCAGGCCGTCCTCGACGTCGTGCACGGAGTAGGCCACGTCGTCGGACCAGTCCATGACCTGCGCCTCGAAGCAGACCCCGGGACCCGGCGCGCCTTCGCGCAGCCAGGTGAAGACCGGCAGGTCGTCGGGGTAGACGCCGAACTTGGCCGCGTCCGGCCCCGCCGGGTGGCCGCCGCGCGGCCAGGGGTATTTGGTGGCGGCGTCCAGGGCCGCCCGGGTGAGGTTGAGCCCGACGGGCCGGCCGCCGTCGGTGAAGCGCTTGGGCTCCAGCCGGGTGAGCAGGCGCAGCGACTGCGCGTTGCCCTCGAAGCCGCCGCAGGGTGCGGCCAGCTCGTCGAGCACCTGCTCCCCGTTGTGCCCGAACGGCGGGTGCCCCAGGTCGTGCGCGAGGCACGCGGTCTCGACGAGGTCGGGGTCGCAGCCGAGGGCCGCGCCCAGCTCGCGGCCGACCTGGGCGCACTCCAGCGAGTGCGTGAGGCGGGTGCGGGGCGTGGCGTCGGCGAACGTCACGGTCTGGTCGCCCTCGCCCTCGCCCTCGCCGTCGTCGCTGACGCCGGGCGTGACGACCTGGGTCTTGCCGGCGAGCCGGCGCAGGGCGGCGGAGTGCAGCACGCGGGCGCGGTCGCGCTGGAAGGCGGTGCGGCCGGGGCGCTTGTCGGGCTCGGGGGCCCAGCGTGCGAGGTCGGCGTCGGTGTACCCCATGGACGGAACGGTAGCCCGACGGCCATGCCGGGCCGGCGGCGGTCCGCGCCGCTCCGGGACGGCACGGGTGGGTGCGGGCCGGTTCCACCTCGCCCGTTCCACCCCTGCCCACTCAACCCCGCACTCCCACCCAAGGGTAGGCCGCCCCACCGACAGCGCCGCCTGCCCGCGTCTGAGGGCCCGTACCCGCCGCTACGCCGCCACCTCCGCGATCCGCGCCGCATACGCCGGCACCGTCACCTCCTCGTCGTCCAGGCACCGCCCCGTCTCCAGGTCGAACCGCTGCTTCAGCAGCGGCGACGCCACGAACGCCCGCCCGTTGGCGGAGCCCAGCAGCCCGCGCGACAGCACGTACGCGCCGGTGAACGGGTCGCGGTTGCCGATCGCGTAGGCGGCGCCGGTGCGGCCGAGGAAGACCGCGGCCTGCGTGCCGTCCGGGAGGAGCGCGGCGACGCCGCGGCCGTGGGTGAGCAGACCGAGGTCGCACACCGGGTGCCAGCCGGCCGCGGTGCGGATCTCGACGCGCCGCACGGTCCGGGGCGGCGCCTCCGTCGTTGTTGTTGCCGTCGTCATGCGGAGGCTCCTTCCAGCGTCCCGCGCACCGGGATCTCGGGTCCTGACAGCAGGGTGAGGTCGGGCTTGACCTGGTCGCGTTCGGGGACGAACCGCACGCTGGGGTCCGGCACGCCCGGCGCGTTGACGAACGACACGAAGCGCGCCAGCCGCTCGGGGTCGGCCAGGGTGGCGGCCCACTCGTCGCGGTAGTGCGCGACGTGCGCGGCCATCAGCTCCTCCAGTTCCGCCCCGATGCCGAGCGAGTCGGCGACGACGACGTCCCGCAGGTGGCCGAGGCCGCCCGGCAGCCGCTCCAGCCACACCGAGGTGCGCTCCAGCCGGTCGGCGGTGCGGACGTAGAACATCAGGAACCGGTCGATGGTCCGTATCAGCTCGTCGTCGGCGAGGTCCTGGGCGAGCAGGTCGGCGTGGCGGGGGGTGGCGCCGCCGTTGCCGCAGACGTACAGGTTCCAGCCGTTCGCGGTGGCGATGACGCCGAAGTCCTTGCCCTGCGCCTCGGCGCACTCCCGCGAGCAGCCGGAGACGGCGGCCTTCAGCTTGTGCGGCGAGCGCAGCCCGCGGTAGCGCAGCTCCAGATCGATGGCCATGCGGACGCTGTCCTGCACGCCGTAGCGGCACCAGGTGGACCCGACGCAGGACTTGACGGTACGCAGCGCCTTGCCGTAGGCGTGCCCGGACTCGAACCCGGCGTCGACCAGGCGGGCCCAGATGGCGGGGAGCTGGTCGACGCGGGCGCCGAAGAGGTCGACGCGCTGGCCGCCGGTGATCTTCGTGTAGAGCCCGAAGTCGCGCGCCACCTCGCCGAGCACGATCAGCTTCTCCGGGGTGATCTCGCCGCCGGGCACGCGCGGGACGACGGAGTAGGAGCCGTTGCGCTGGAGGTTGGCGAGGAAGTGGTCGTTGGTGTCCTGCAGCGCGCCCTGTTCGCCGTCGAGTACGTAGCCGTCGGCGCCGATGACGGGCGCGAGGGAGGCGAGGATCGAGGCGACGGCCGGCTTGCAGACCTCGCAGCCGTCGCCGCTGCGGGCCTCCTTGCGGCCGTGCTCGTCGAGGAGGCGGACGTACGAGCTGATGCGCTTGACGCGGACGATCTCGTACAGCTCGGTCCTGGTGTGCGCGAAGCACTGGCACAGGCCCTTGTCGACGGCGACGCCGCGGGCCTCCAGCTCATCGTTGACGAGCGCGCCGACGACCTTCACGCACGAGCCGCAGCCGGAGCCGGCGCGGGTGCACTTCTCGACCTCGCGGGCGGTGGTGCAGTCGTGGTCGGCGACGGCGCCGCGGATGGTGGCCTTGGTGACGTTGTGGCAGTTGCAGACGACGGCGTCGTCGGGGAGCGCGGACGGGCCGAGGGCGGCGGGGGCGCCGGCACCCGGGGGCAGCACGAGCTGCTCGGGCGGGACGGGCGGCACGCTGCCGGTGAGCGGGCGGAGCATGCCGTACGCGTCGGTGTCGCCGACGAGGACGCCGCCGAGGAGGGTGCCGTCGCGGTCGACGACGAGCTTCTTGTACAGGCCGGCGCGGGAGTCGGAGTAGACGACGTCGAGGCTGCCGGCGGCGGTGCCGAGGGCGTCGCCGAAGGAGGCGACGCCGACACCGAGGAGCTTGAGCTTGGTGGAGGTGTCGGCGCCGGTGAAGGTCTTGGCGCCGGGCTCCGCGGCCTGTTGGGCGGCGATCGCGGCGGCGGCGGTCTCCGCCATGTCGTACCCGGGGGCCACCAGACCGTAGACCCGGCCGTCCGCGGCCTGCGCGCACTCGCCGATGGCGAAGACCGCGGGATCGGAGGTACGGCACCGCTCGTCCACGGCGACGCCGCCGCGCTCGCCGACGTCCAGGCCCGCGTCGCGGGCGAGTTGGTCGCGGGGCCGTACCCCGGCGGAGAAGACGACGAGGTCCGCGGCGACCGCCGAGCCGTCCGACAGCTCCATCGCCGCCACCGCGCCCGCGGCGTCGGTGCGGATCTCCTTCCCGGCGACGCCGGTGTGCACGTCGAGCCCCATGTCGCCGATGGTGCGGCGCAGCGCGGCGCCGCCGCCCTCGTCGACCTGGACGGGCATGAGCCGCGGCGCGAACTCCACGATGTGCGTCTGCAGCCCCAGCCCCCGCAGCGCGCCGGCCGCCTCCAGCCCGAGCAGCCCGCCGCCGACGACGACGCCGGCGCTCGCGCCCTGCGCGTACGCCTCGATGGCGAGGACGTCCTCGACCGTGCGGTAGACGAAGCAGCCGCGGGCGTCCTTGCCGGGGACCGGCGGGACGAACGGGTACGAGCCGGTGGCCAGCACCAGCACGTCGTACGGGACGGTGCGGCCGGCGGCGGAGGTGACGGTGCGCGCGGCGCGGTCGACGGCGACGACGGGGTCGCCGACGTGGAGTTCGATGCCGTGCTCGGCCGTGAAGCCGTCGGGGGTGAGGGAGAGCCCGTCGGGGGTGGTGCCGGAGAAGTAGGAGGTGAGGTGCATGCGGTCGTAGGCGGGGCGGGGCTCTTCGCAGAAGACGACGACGCGGGCGGTCTCGGTGACGCGGTGCTCGGCGAGGGCTTCGAGGAACCGCTGCCCGACCATGCCGTGCCCGACGAGCACGATCGTCCGGGGCGGGGGCGTCGGGGAAGTGGGCGTGGTCGCCATCGTCAGGAGCCTCCGAGGTGGTCGGTGAGCAGGTGGTGCAGCGGGGTGCCGGGGGGCAGCGGGGCGTCGCCCTCCCAGGCGCGGGCGAGGGTGCCGACGGCGCCGAGGTCGCCGAGGAGGATGCCGCCGACGAGGCGGTCGGCGCGGACGACGACCTTGCGGTAGACGCGGCGGGTGGCGTCGGCGAGGTGCACGACGTCGTCGCCGGGCGCGGGCTCGGTCTCGCCGAAGGCGGCGAGGTCGAGGGGGCGCTCCCCTGCGGGGAGGGTGAGGCGGGTCAGCGCGCGGGTGCCGGCGTAGCGGGGCGGGCCGCCGCCCTCGCTGCGGGAGCCGGTGAGGACCCGGGCGAGCAGGTCGGCCTGGTCGAGGGCGGGGGCGGCGAGGCCGTAGAGGACGCCGGCGTGCTCGGCGCAGTCGCCGATGGCATGGATCGCCGGGTCGCTGGTGCGCAGCTCGTCGTCCACGACGGCGCCCTTCGCGACGTCGAGCCCCGCGGCCCGGGCGAGCCCGACGCGGGGGCGGACGCCGCAAGCGAGGACGACGACCTCGGCGTCGAGAACGTAGCCGTCGGCGAGTTCGACGCCGGTGACGGTACGGGTGCCGGGGCCGGGGGCGCGCACCGCGGAGGCTGCGGCGGGAGGGGCGGGGGCTGCGGTACCGGCTGGGGCGGAAGACACAGCGGTGCCGGCCGGGGTGGAGGTGGCGCGGACCGCAGGCGCGGCGGGGCCGTCGCCGGCGTCGATACCCGGGGTGCCGGCCGGAGCCGCGGCCAAGCCATCACCCGCATCGGCACCCCGACGGCCCGCCGGAGCCGCGGCCGAACCGTCGCCCACATCGACGCCCCGGGCCTCACGGGCCCGAGGCGCTGGCGTACGGCCCGCGCCGCTCGGCGGCGCCGGGCTCGTACACACCCCCCGTACCCGGCACTCTGTGTGCACCTCCACCCCCAGGTCCTCCAGGTGCGTCCGCAGCAGTCGCGCCGCGGCCGGGTCGAGGTGCCGCTCCATCAGCCGCTCCCCCTGCTGCGCCAGCACCACCCGCGCCCCGCGGAGCGCCAGCGCCCGCGCCGCCGAGACGCCGAGCAGCCCGCCGCCGACCACGACGGCCGCCGTGCCGCGTGTCGTGCCCGCGGCGAGCGCAAGGCAGTCGTCCATGGTGCGGAAGGGGTGCACTCCCGCCGGCAGCGCGCCGCCTTCGTCGTCGAACAGCCCGCGCAGCGGCGGCAGCACAGGACCGGCGCCGGTGGCCAGGACCAGCACGTCGTACGGCACGGCCCGCCCGTCGTCGCACTGCACCCGGCGCGCGGCGCGGTCGACGCGGACCACGCGCACGCCGCGCAGTGTGCGGACGGCCGGGGCCGCCGGGAGGTCGGGGAGGCGGATCACGCCCGGTTCGTAGCGCCCGGCGAGAACCTCTGCGAGCAGCACCCGATTGTACGCGGCGTGCGGCTCCTCCCCGACGAGCGTCACCCGCGCCCCGGCGGGCGCGAGCTGCCGGGCGAGCCGGGTACCGGCCATGCCGCCGCCGACGATCACGACGCGGCGTCCCTCGGCGGAGGCGGCGTCGGTCGCCGAAGCTGCGGGTACGGACACGGTCGGGCTCATGCATCCACCCTGCGGCGAACCCGTTACCCCGCCGAATCACTCCTGTTTCCGCCGCGCAACGCTGCCCTCAGCGCCGGCGGGCCGGGGCTGTGAGCGGCCGGCGGGCGGCGCGGGACCGCACACTTCGCTGACCTGCATCCACCCGCACAAGATCGGGCTGGAGCCGGACCGCATCGTGCTCGGCTTCGAGGGAAACCGGGATGTCGACGTGGCGCACTCGGAAAGCCTGACCGCGGCCTCGTACATCGAGGACCGGGAACTGGTCAGCGTCTACCGGGACGCCCTCAGCCGGCTACGGGCTGCCGCCCTGCCGGTCGAGGCGTCCGCCAAACTAATCGCAGAGATGAGGGATCACGCATGAACCACATAGGCAACGCCTCAGCCCTCGCCGTGGCCTGGTGGAAGTCCAGCCACAGCGGCGCGCAAGGCGACTGCGTCGAGGTCGGCATCATCGATGAGCAGTCCGTCGTGGTGCGCGACAGCAAGGACCCGTCAGGACCGGCGCTGCTGCTGACCCGCGACCAGCTCGCCGGGCTCGTTGCCGCCGTCCGCGCGGGTCGCCTCGAGGTCTGAGCGACATGACGAATCGCCCCCTGCACGGCCATGCAGGGGGCGATTCGTCGTGCTCTCAGCCCAGCGCTTCGATCGCCTTGAGGATCAGCGCCCGCGCTTCCGCGCCGTACACAGCAAGCTGTGTGAACTTCGCGAACGCCTGCTCGTACAACTCGATCTCGCTGGGCGCGGTGACTCGCACGCGCGCGGCCAGCAGTTCAATGTTGACCTGCGAGTCATCGAAGATCGTGAACGCCTCCAGCGGCCACATGACCGTCTCCCGCGGCGTGGCAGTGGGCACGATGCCGAGGGAGACCGCGGGCAGCGTCATGCACGCGAGCAGGTTGCCCAACTGGCCCGACATCACGCCCGCGTCGCCGAGGCGATGGTTCAGCACGTGTTCCTCGACGAGTACCGCGAAGCGGTGGTCGCCTTCGCGGATTACCCGTGAGCGCCGCATGCGCGCGGCCACGGCCTCGCTCACGTCGTCCGGGGTGCCGCGGAAGCCGGCGATGGTGCCCATCAGCGCGGTGGCGTAGGCCGGTGTTTGCAGGTAGCCGGGTACGACGTTCGAGGCGTAGGTGCGGAAGGCCCGGGTGCGTTCGTACAGCGGTGCGGCGGCTTCCTGCAGTCGGCGCAGTCCGGTGCGTTGGAGCCGCCGCCACTGGACGTACATCTGGTCGGCCTGCCGGTTGGCGGCGATGAGGTCGGGCGCCTGCTCCTCGGCGTGGCACGCGGTGCACCAGGCGCGTATGTCGGCGTCGGACGGGGCGGTGTGGGCGTTCTCGATACGTGACGGCTTGGCGACCGACCAGCCGCAGCGCGCGGCGAGTTCCTTGCTGGTGATTCCCGCGTCCAGGCGCAGCTCTCGCAGCCGGGCCGCGAGAGCTGCGCGCGCCTCATGGGCTCTGGACGATGGGGACAGGGGCATCGGGGCTACTGGATCTCGTACTCGTCGTGCGGGATCGCGCGCGCCCAGACCTTCTCGAACGCCGCAGCGCAGCGCCCGACGAGGGACGGATCATCCTGCAACTCCTTGTCGACCCACTGTCCGTCACCGGAGAATTGGTGGATGCGGATGAGCCGGTCGTCGAGGATCCAGAAGTCGCAGGCGGGGAGGAGCAGGTCCGCGGTGTGGCGCCGCGGTAGCCATCGCACCAGCTCGCCGGCCTTGACGTTGGCGGTGGTGACGTAGTGCTCCCAGCGGATGTAGTCGCTCACCGGCTCGCTGACTGCCCGGGCCCGGCGCATCGACACGCCGCGGGAGACAGCGGCTGCGACGTCGTCGTGGAACGGCCGCCACCAGGAGGCGCGGTCCTCCCAGTCGACGCGGTGACCGCGCTGCCACGCCTCGAAGCGCGGGTTCGAGAAATACTGATCGCGCATCTCCAGGCGGACGGCGGACTGCTTGGCGCCGGCGAGGAGTTCACCGAACTCCGGAATCGAGTTCATCGCACGCCCTCCTGAGTGCGGGGATCATCCTGTGCGGGATCCTGATGATGGTCTCCTCCGGCGGCTTCGGCGATCGCGCCGGTGATGTGCTGTCGCAGGCAGCAGTCGTCTCGTCGTCGGCGGAGTAGCTCTGGATGAGTAAGTCTCCCGCCTCTGGGGCGACCCACACTGTGGGGCATCCGTCTTCGTCCGTCTCCGGGTCGATCCCAACGAATCGAATGGTCGTGGCAACCTTCTTGTCTCGCGAGCTGGTTACGGGGAATTTCACCACGTTCAGCCGGTGAGGTGACGCTGTCAAGGGCGCGTTGCGGTAGCACACCAGGACATCTCAAGACGCGCGTAATTCTGTGTAACCGTTCTCCAACACGCCGCCGTGCTTCCCTACCTTCCTGGGTATGGCCGCCCATGCAGAGGCGCCGTCGGCGTCTGAACGTCCGTTGCTGACCCTGCGCGTGTCCCGCGACAGCGGGCGCACCTGGGGGCGCGAGAAGAATTTCTACGCCCGCGACTGCCTGCCTCCCCTGCTTAACAGCACCATGCCGCCGTGCGAGTGCCCGCGCTGTAAGGGGAGGCGGTGACCGTGACCGCCGATGCGGGGGGCGCACGCGGCCGTCGGACCTGTCCTGAGCCGCCCGTGGTCCTCGCGGTCCGCGACGGCAGGGAAGCGCAGCCCGTCCGCGGCTGCGAGACGTGCAGCCAGCTCGGCAAGGAGCGCCGGGACGCGCGCAACCGCGGCGACGACTCGGCCGCCACCGACTGCTCCGTCCTCATCCGCCGGCACCCCGCCCACTGAACTCCCGCCCCCTGGCCGGCCGAATCCTCCGGCCAGGGGGCGGGCTCCGGCCGACCGACCGCACATCGGCCCGGCCCGACGCGCCCCCGCCTGCCGCAACCTGCCGGCCCGGCAGGCGGGGCGCCGCACCACCGCCCCGGGCGGTCCGGGGCGCGCCGGAGAGGAGGCACACCCGATGACCTTCAACAACCCGCTGACGATCAACCCCGCCGCCTGGGGCGACCCGGGCGACGAGGACGACAACACCGACATCGAGGACGGCGACGGCGGAGGCGGCAACCCGTCCCCCGGCCACCGCTGACATACCGCGAAATGTCAGTCCCCGCGGCTACCGTGCCGCGGGGGCCGACACAGACCGACAGGAGCAGCATGGGCAGCGAGCAGACCGGCACCGGCCGCGTCACCGTCTTCCCGCTCACCCACCACTGGCCAGACCACCGCTGCCTCCTCGCCTACACCACCACCGACCACTTCGGCACCACCGCCATCGTCGGCGTCCTCCCGGTGCCGGAGCTGGAGCACCCCGACCTGCTGGCAGTCGCCGCCGACCACCACCCCCAGGGCCTCTACGGCTCCCGCGGCGGCCACGAGAACGCCTGCGCCGGCTGGGTGATCTGCACCGGATGGTCCGCCCGCATCGGCGGCTCCGGCCCCCGCCTCGATGTCAAGAGCACCGGCTGGAGCCTGCGCCTGGACCGCCGTATCGCACTGGCCACGCAGATGTACGGCCACGACGTACTCCACACCGGCACCTTCACCCTCAACGACGACGACCTGATGAAGCAGGCCCTCCAACTCGTCCGCTGAACGTCCACCGCCGGCACGGCGGACGATCCCCATCAGCCCCGACCGCCCCGCCGCGCGCGGCCGGGCACCCGCCGCCGCCTACCGCCCCGCCGCCACCGCCTCGTCCACCGCCCGCTCCCGCGGGCCCAGGAAGTGCGGGTCCGGGGTGAAGACCACGTCGTACGCCGCCTTCACCGCGCCGGGGATCTCCCGCAGTCCCCCGTAGTACCAGGTCGCCCGGTGCGGCTCGGCCACCCCGACCCCGTACGCGTCGATCCCCGCCGCCCGGCACAGCGCCAGCGCCCGGCGGATGTGGAAGCCCTGGCTGACGAGCAGTGCCCGGTCGACGCCGAAGACGCGGTGGGCGCGGGCGCAGGAGTCCCAGGTGTCGAAGCCGGCGTGGTCGCGGACGACGGCCTCGGCGGGGATGCCGCGGTCGACGAGGTAGCGCCGCATGGCGGTGGGCTCGTTGTAGTCGCGGGTGCTGTTGTCGCCGCTGACGAGGATGGCGTCGACCTTGCCCAGTTCGTACAGCTCGGCGGCGGTGTCGAGCCGGTGCGCGAGGTACGGGGACGGCTCCTCGCCCCACAGGCCGGCGCCGAAGACGAGGGCCACCGGGGCGTGCGGCGCCCGCTCGGCGGCGACGACGCGGTTCCCGGCGGCGACGAAGAGCCACGCCGAGGGCAGCAGGGCGAGGACGCAGCCCAGCGCCGCGACGCGCAGCGCCCGCCGCCGCCCGGCCAGCGTCCGCGGCAACCGGGACCGGAGCGCCGACCGCAGCCCGTACTCCGACAACTCCCGCGGCCCCGGCCACCGCAACTCCGGCAGCACCCACCCCCGCGACGGCACCACCGGCCCCCGCGACCGCAGCACCGGCACCCCCGGCCCACGCGACCGCACCCCCGGCCCTCGCGACCGCACCCCCGGCAGCAGCCCCCCGCCCGGCCGCCGCCCCCGCGCCCCCGGCAGCAGCCTCCGTATCCGTACCGCCAGCCGTATCGCCCGGTCCCCCCAGAGAATCCCCACGAAGAACTCCCCCTCCCACCCCTTGAACGCCCCCGGCGCGATCCCCGGTTCCACCCCGCCGACCGGGCCCCTCCCCACCTCGGGTTACGCTCGCCCGATCATGCCCGACATATCCCTGTTGACCCTGGTCGTGCTGTGTGTCGCCGCCGCCGCGGCAGGCTGGATCGACGCCGTGGTCGGCGGCGGCGGGCTGCTGTTGCTGCCCGCGCTGCTCCTCGGTTTCCCGCAGCACCAGCCCGCGTATCTGCTCGGTACGAACAAGGCCGTGGCCATCGTCGGCACCTCCGCCGCGGCGGTGACGTACGCCCGCAGGTCCCCGGTCGACGTGCGGCTGGCCGGCCGTATCGGGGCGGCGGCGCTCGCCGGCTCCGCGCTGGGGGCGTTCTTCGCCGCCGGGGTGAGCAGCGACGTGCTGCGGCCGGTGATCATGGGGGTGCTGCTCGCGGTGCTCGCGTTCGTCGTGCTGCGCCCGTCGTTCGGCACGGACGCCCCCGCGACCGGCCCGGTGACGGCGCGCCGGGTGGCCGCCGCGGTGGTGCTGGCGGGTCTTGGCATCGGCTTCTACGACGGGCTGATAGGCCCGGGTACGGGCACCTTCCTGGTCCTCGCGCTGACCGCCGTCCTGCAGATGAACCTCGTACTGGCGTCCGCCACCGCCAAGATCGTGAACGTGTGCACCAACTTCGGCGCACTCGTGATGTTCTCGGTCCAGGGCACGGTGCTCTGGTCGCTGGCCGCGCTGCTGGCGGTCTTCAACCTCGGCGGCGGCTGGCTCGGCGCGCACATGGCACTGAAGAAGGGCAGCGGCTTCGTGCGCGGGGTGCTGGTCGTCACGGTCGTGGGACTGGTCGCCAAGCTCGCCTACGATCAGTGGTCATGACGGACTTTCTGACGGTGCTCACGACGACGGACGCCCGCGAGAAGGCCGAGGCGCTGGCCCGCGGGGCGGTGGAGGCCGGACTGGCGGCGTGCGCGCAGGTGAGCTCGCCGGTCACGTCGGTCTACCACTGGCAGGGAGCGGTCGAGGAGCAGACGGAGTGGCAGGTGCTGCTCAAGACGACGGCCGCGCGGTACGCGGAGCTGGAGACCCACCTGCGTACGGCCCACGACTACGACGAACCGGAGATCATCGCCACCCCGGTCACCCACGGCAGCGCCGGGTACCTGGCGTGGGTGGAGAGCGAAACGGCGGCGCACTGACGGCCCGTACGGCACCGGCCGCACCGGCCCCGGTCCTCCGGCCCCGCCACCGGCCCTCCGACGCCGGCCCCGCCCCCGCCCCCCGCGCGTACGCGACGGGGCCG
This sequence comes from Streptomyces sp. CNP082, assembly GCF_059570535.1. Taxonomy (NCBI): domain Bacteria; kingdom Bacillati; phylum Actinomycetota; class Actinomycetes; order Kitasatosporales; family Streptomycetaceae; genus Streptomyces; species Streptomyces sp. CNP082. The sequence continues at coordinate 132,985 of NZ_JCANSZ010000008.1, read as the reverse complement.
GAGCTACTCCCCCGCCCGCTCCACCCGTACCGCGCACACCTTGAACTCCGGCATCCGCGACACCGGGTCCAGCGCCGGGTTCGTCACCGAGTTCGCCCGGCCCGCGCCCGCCCAGTGGAACGGCATGAACACCGTGTCGGACCGGATCGCCGTGGTGATCCGGGCCGGTGCCACGGCCCGGCCGCGGCGGGAGAGGACCGCGACCGGGTCGCCCTCGGCGGCGCCCACCCGGGCGGCCAGTTCCGGGTGCATCTCCACGTACGGGCCCGGGGCGGCGGCCGTCAGCTCGCGGACCCGGCGCGTCTGGGCGCCGGACTGGTACTGCGCGAGTACCCGGCCCGTCGTCAGCCACACCGGGTAGTCCGCGTCCGTCTCCTCCGCCGCCGGCCGGTGCTGCACCCCCGCGAACCGCGCCCGCCCGTCCGGCGTCGCGAACCGGTCGAGGAACATCCGCGGCACCGGCTCGCCGCCCTCGGGGCACGGCCAGAACACGCCGTCCTCCGCCTCGATCCGCGCGTATGTGATCCCCGAGTAGTCCGCCTTCCCCCCGGCCGACGCCCGCCGCAGCTCCGCGAAGACCTCCTCCGCCGCCACCGGGAACCCCGCCGCCCGCTCCGGCGCCAGCCGCTCGGCAAGACCGCGCAGCACGTCGAGGTCGCCGCGGACGCCGGGCGGGGGGTCGACGGCGCGGCGGCGCAGCAGCACCCGGCCCTCCAGGTTCGTCAGCGTGCCGGTCTCCTCGGCCCACTGCGCGACGGGCAGCACGACGTCCGCGAGCGCCGCGGTCTCGGACAGCACCACGTCCGCCACCGCCAGGAAGTCCAGCGCCCTGATCCGCTGTTCGACGTGCGCGGCGCGCGGCGCGGAAACGACCGGGTTGGAGCCCATGAGCAGCAGCGCCCGGATGCCGTCGGGCCCGGGGGCGCCGAGGGCGTCGAGCAGTTCGTACGCGCTGCGCCCCGGCCCCGGGAGCGTACCGGGGTCGACACCCCAGACGGCGGCGACGTGGGCGCGGGCGGCGGGGTCGGTGAGCAGGCGGTAGCCGGGGAGCTGGTCGGCCTTCTGGCCGTGTTCGCGTCCGCCCTGCCCGTTGCCCTGGCCGGTGAGGCAGCCGTAGCCGGAGCAGGGGCGTCCGGGGCGGCCGGTGGCCAGGCACAGGTCGATCCACGCGCCGACGGTGTCGGTGCCCTTGGCCTGCTGCTCGGGGCCGCGGGCGGTGAGGACCATGGCGGACTCCGGCGCGCAGAACAGCTCGACGGCCCGGCGTAGCTGCGGCACGGGCACGCCGGTGATCCGCTCCACCAGCTCCGGCCAGTGGGCCATGGCGGCGGCGCGGGCGGCGGGCCAGCCGGTGGTGCGTTCCGCGATGTAGGCGTCGTCGGTGCGGCCTTCGGCGATCACGAGGTGCAGCAGGCCGAGGGCGAGCGCGAGGTCGGTGCCGGGGCGGGGGGCGAGGTGCAGGTCTGCCTGCTCTGCGGTGCGGGTGCGGCGCGGGTCGACGACGACGAGGGTGCCGCCGTTGGCGCGCAGCTCGGTGAAGTAGCGCAGGGCGGGCGGCATGGTCTCGGCGGGGTTGGCGCCGACGAGGATCACGCAGCCCGTACGGGGGATGTCGGCGAGGGGGAAGGGCAGGCCGCGGTCGAGCCCGAAGGCGCGGGTGCCCGCGGCGGCGGCGGAGGACATGCAGAAGCGGCCGTTGTAGTCGATCTGGGAGGTGCCGAGGACGATACGGGCGAACTTGCCGAGCGCGTACGCCTTCTCGTTGGTCAGCCCGCCGCCGCCGAAGACCCCGACGGCATCCGGCCCGTGCCCGGCGCGGGCGCGGCCGAGCCCGGCGGCGACGCGGTCGAGCGCCTCGGACCAGGAGGCCGGGCGGAGCGGAGCGGCTGGATCGTCGGGGTCCTCGCGTACCAGAGGCTCGGTCAGGCGGGCGGCGGAGTCGAGGACGGCGGGCGCGGTACGGCCCTTGCCGCACAGGGCGCCGCGGTTGACGTCGAACGCCGCCCGCTCCCGTACCGCGAGACCGCCCTCCCCGGCGGTTTCGAGGGTCATGCCGCACTGGAGGGAGCAGTAGGGGCAGTGGGTGTCGACGGTCATGCGCCGAGCCTGCGGGACGGATGTCACCCCTGGTGGACGGGGGTATTACAGGACGGGTTCGCCGTCCTCAGCGGCCGGGGCGTACGGGCGTGAGCAGCCGTCAACACGACGACGCACGGGTGAAACGGGGGCGCAACGGCGATGGGCGAGGCTCGCGGCATGACGGCCATATCACCGCACCCGGGAACCGCGGCAGAGCTGATCACCAGCATCACCGCCGAGCTGAGCACGCGGCTGGCGACCGTGGGCGCGAGGCGCGGGCGCCCGGGGGTTCCGGTCCTGGTGGCGGTGGCGCACGGGAGCAGGGACCCGGCGGCGGTACGCACCGTACGCGCGCTGCTCGCGACGGTACGGGCGCTGCGGCCGGGGCTGCCGGTGCGGCTGGGGCACGTGGAGCTGAACGAGCCGCTGCTGTCGGACACGTTGGGGACGCTGGCGCGGGAGGGGGGCGAGGCGGTGCTGGTGCCGCTGCTCTTCGGCCGCGGCCACCACGTGACGCGGGACATCCCGGAGATGCTGCGGACGGCGGGGCGGGGCACGGAAGCGCGGTGGGCGGAAGCGCCGGGCCACGCCGCGTCACACCCCGGGGTGGCGCCCGTACGGGACCACGAGAACGACCACGTCCGCAACCGCGCCTCCTCCGCAGTGGGCCGTCCCGGCACCCCCGCGGGCGACCGCCCCGCCGCCCCCGAACACCCCTTCGCCGCCCGGATCGCCGCGCCCCTCGGCCCGCACCCCCTCCTCGCCGACGCCCTCGCCGCCCGGCTGGCCGAGGCCGGCGGGCGCGGCTGCGACGCGGTGGTACTCGCCGCCGCCGGGTCCCGCGCCGCCCGGTCGGCGGCGGACACCGAGGCCACCGCGGCGCTGCTGGCCGCCCGGCTCGGGGTGCCGGTGCTGCCGGCGTACGCCTCGGCCGCCGCGCCGACCGTCGCGGAGGCGGCCCGTACCCTCGCCGCCCGCGGCCACCGCCGCATCGGCGTGGCCTGCTGCTTCACGGCGCCGGGACTCTTCGCCCGGCGCACCGCGGCGACGGCCCGCGCCCTGGGCCTGCCCGCCGCGGCACCGCTCGGCGCGCACCCGGCGCTCGCGCGGCTCGTACTCCACCGCTACGACGAACAGCGCGCCGCCTCCGCCACCCCGCACCCCACCCACCACCACACCGCTGCCTGAGCACGCCGCGCACGATGCGGCGGGTCAGGTCGGATCGTGTCCTGTTACGGTGGCGCCCCGCCCTGTCCGGGCATGCGGACACGGGGGCGACAGGGATGGCAGGGGGACGACGGTGCGGCGACACGGCTGCTTGCGGCATGGCTGCTTAGTGCCGGCTGCGGTGATGGCGGTCGTGCTGGGGGCAAGCGGGTGTGAGGACGTCCGCAAGCCGGGCGCCTCGGTGCTGCCCGAGTCCCCGACGCCGTGCGCCTCGTGGAGCCCTCAGCGCACTTCCGAACCGCCGGACAGCACCCGGCTCACCTACCGTGCCGAAGAGTTCGAGGACGGCTCGGTGGCCATGACCGTGGGCGACGTGGACGCAGCCCCCGAGGACGACGATGCCGTGCGCACCATCGACCACCGGACGCCGGCCGCCGTCACGGAGTGCGAGGACGTGCGGATCGAGAAGGTCACCGGCTGGTGGTGCACCACCACCGTCGAGCCGATCGCGGTCGAGGGGGAGATCGTCGTGGGGGGTGCCGAGCCCCGTGCCGAGATCGGCGGCGAGCGGTTCGCCACCGAGTGCCACGGTGAGCTGCCAGGCCGGATGCGGCAGGTCTACGCGCTTGAGCGTGACAGCTGGTCAGGCTGGCGCCACTACGGCGACCCGCGGCACACGTCGTGGACGAGGGCGCCGAGCCAGCAGGGCCCCGCCGTCACGGAGCTGTGCCCGCAGGGCAGGACGGGCACGTACAACTACCGCCTCGCGGTGAGGGTCGAGGTCGAGCCCGTCACGGTCGGCGAGTCGTGGGCCGCGAGCCCGCACATCCGTACCGACTGCGGCACGGGCGTGAGCTAGCGGCGCGCTTTCCCGGCGGACGGCCGGTACGACGGGCCCCTTCCGCGCCTGACCGACCGCTACCGCGCCGCCGATCCGGGCGTCTGCCACAGCCGGACGGCGCGGTCCTTGCGGTCGGCACCCGCGATCAGCCTCCCGTCCTGGCTGAACGTCACCTCTTCGACCACGCCCTTGCCTCGCCCGTCCTCCTCGCCGGTCGCCAGCCGCGCAGCCGGCTTGCCGCGGGCCACGTTCCACAGCAGCACGCCGCCGCCGCTCTCCGAAGTGGTGGCGAGCGTCTTCCCGTCCGGGCTGAACTCCAGGTCGGCGACGGCGGTGAGGTAGTCGTTGCGCAGAGTCCGCTGCTTGTGGCCCGTGGCCACGTCCCACAGCAGGACCTTGCCGTCGGGGAAGCCGACCGCGAGGGTCTCGCCGTCCGGGCTGAACGCCACGGCAGTCGCCTCCCACGGCTGGTCGAGGACCTTGGCCGGGTCGCCCTGGCCGTACGGCTCCGGGTCGCGGCCGGCGACGTCCCAGAGCTGCGTCGTGTCGTTCCGGCCGGAGGTGCTGCCGGAGTCGTCGCCGACGGAGGCCAGCGTCTTGCCGTCCGGGCTGAAGGCGATGGCCGTGACGTCATGCTCGTGGTCGAAGTACGCGGTGATGTCGTCGCCGCGCTCGGCGGGGTCGAACAGGTACACCGAGCCCGTCCTGCTGCCGATGCCGAGCAGCTTGCTGTCCCGCGAGAACGCCACGCTCCCGCCGCCCATGTGCAGGAAGTTGAGCGACCGCCGCTCGGCCACGCTGTACAGGCCGGTCCCGCCGTTGTCGGTGCCGGTGGCGAGCAGCTTGCCGTCGGGGCTGAACGCGACGTTGAGCACCCCGGGCACGTAGTTGCTGATGCTCTCCTGGGTGAGGGCGTCGCTCTGCTTGCGGCGGGCGACGTCCCAGAACCGGATCTTGCCGTCGTCGCCGCCGGTGACCAGCGTCTTGCCGTCGGGGCTGAAGTCGATGCCGGCGGGGCCCGCGGCACGGGCGGGGAAGGCGAGGCTGCCGGTGGGCTCGTACGTCTTGTACGGGGAGTCCGGCTCCGGGTTGTCGGAGGAACCGGACGTGGGCAGGAGAACGACGATGAGGACGAGGATGAGGACGACCACGCCGACCCCGCCGAGCTGCAGTGCAAGGGGCACGGGGCCGCCGGTGCCGGCCTCGGGGTCCGGGGCGTGGGGGGCAGACGGTCCGGCGGCGACGGTCGGGGCGTACGGGTCCGCGGCGGGGGTGCCGCCGGGTGGGGCGGGGGCGCTGGGGGTACCGGCCGCCGGGGCGGCGGCGGTGCGGGTGACGAGGTCGGGCGCGCCGGGGGCGGCAGGGGCGGCGGGCACGGTATCCCCCGCCCCCGGCGCCGCCACGACCGTCTCCGGATGCCCCCCGTCAGGCACTCCGCCGTGCCCTCCGTCCGCAGCCGCCAGCCGGCACCGCTCGATGACCTCGGCGGGCGTCGGCCGCCGCTCCGGGTCCTTCGCCAGGCAGGCGGCGGCGACGGCCCGCACGGACGGCGGACAGCCGTCGAGGTCGGGCTCCTGCTCCAGGATGCGGTAGACCACGCCGTGGTCCGTACCGCCCCCGAAGGCGTGCCCGCCGGTGGCGGCGAAGTGGGCGACGCCGCCGAGGGCGAAGATGTCGCCGGCCTCGGTGACGGTCTGCCCGCGGATGTACTCCGGCGCCATGTAGGCGGGGGTGCCGGTGCGTACGCCGGTGGCGGTCACGGCGGTGAGGTCGGCGGCCCGGGCGATGCCGAAGTCGATGACCTTGGGGCCGTCGGCGGTCAGGAGGATGTTGGAGGGCTTGAGGTCGCGGTGGATGACGTCGGCGGCGTGGATGGACTGCAACGCCTCCGCCACCCGGGCGATCAGCGCCAGCGCCGCATCCGCCGGCAGCGGCCCGCTCTCGGCGACCGCCTGCTGGAGGGACGGCCCGGGCACGTACGCGGTGGCGAGCCAGGGCTCGTCGGCCTGGAGGTCGGCGTCGACCACCGGCACGGTGTAGAGGCCCTGCACCCGCCGGGCGGCGGCGACTTCCTGAGCGAAGCGCTTACGGAACGCCGCGTCGCCCGCGTACTCGCGGTGGACGACCTTGACCGCGACCGCGCTGCCCGCGGGCGTACGCGCCAGGTAGACCCGGCCCATCCCACCGGCGCCCAGCACCGCCTCCAGCCGGTACGGCCCGGCCACGGCCGGGTCGGCGGCCCCCAGCGGCCGGTGCGCCGGCACGGCCGTAGGCCACCCCGGCTCCCCGGCACGGGCCAGCGGCACGGCCGGCCGCCCGTCATCCGGTCGGGACATGGTCCCCCTCACCCCCCGGCGGTCTGCCGACCACCTCGCCTGGCCCGGACCGCCGCCACCCGCGGCCCGGTTCGCGCGAGCGACAGCGTAACGAACCGACCGCCGCCCGGCGGCGGGGGCCGGGGGCCGCCGCGCAGGACGACGGGAGCCGACGGCTCCGAACCGCCGGGACGCGTCCGGCGGCGGGTCGGTCGTCTACGCACCCGGGCTGCCGACCCAAGCCGCGCCGTACCTCCCTGACACCCGCACTGCCGACCACCCGCCCGGCGACGACCGTGACCCGCCGCAACGCCACGCGCCCGCCGGACCAGCCAGGGAAGGCGCCGTCGGCGGGGCGCACTCGGCTGATCTGGGCCTTGCGCCGCACGGCGGAGGTGGCCCGGTGGCAGGTCGTCCAGCACCCCGTGCCTCGAAGATTACGCACGCCCGCTCCTGGTCGAGCCCACGAGGGGCCCCGCGGTCCTCGGCTCCCGGCTCTGCGCCCAGTCCGGCTAGCGTTGCGACGGCGGTGCCCTGTCAGGAGTCTTCGTTCCGGCAGGGGAGGCTAGGCACGATGGTCCCCGGGTGGGATCACGGCCTCACAGATCAGGGAGTCCGGCTGATGGTCAGTGTGAATATGGAGACTGCGGAACAGACGGAGCAGCGGCTACGTCGTGTGATCGCCCAAGCCGACCTCGTCGTGCACGACGGCGTCTGGTGCTTTGAAGAGTCTCCGGCCGACCAGCCGCCGCCACTCACCGGCGAGACGCTGGCGGTGGTTCGGGACCGGGAGAGTTGGAGCCGCCTGGTCCCGCTCGTCCAGGAGAGTGCCGGCGTCGAACGCTTCGGAATCTTCTCTTTCCACTTCGCCGACCAGGCGGACAACAGCGGTTTCGTCGGCTGGCTGGCCACCCACCTCAAGGTTGAGCTGGGGACCGGTGTATTCGTCGTCTGCGGCAGCAACCGCGCCCGCGGCGGCATCTACGACCACTGGGGCTGCCCCATCGACTTGCTGGATCAGGCCGTCGCGGTCGTCAAGACCCTACGAGTCGGCTGATCTCTCCCCCGCCTCCTGCCCGGCGGAGAGGCGGAGGCACGTGCTGGTCGAGAGGGTGCTCCCCGCACCGGGGAGGGGTGCCGTCGGTCCCATCCGTCACCGGGCCGCGCAGGGGTGCTGCGCCGCCACCGAGGGACCGGGCAGATTCCAGGCGCGGCTACGGTGTGCGGTCGTGCCGGAGCGTATGCAGCATCAGCAGCGCCGCGACCGCCGATGCGCTGCGGACCTCGCCGCGGGCGACCAGGTCGGGGACGTTCTTCAGCGGCACCCATTCCCGGCGGGTGGACTCGTGGGCGTCCTGCGGTTCGCCGACATACTCGGCGGTGTCCGTCCAGTACACGCGGTGGTGGCTGGTGGAGATGCCGGGCATGGGGTCGACGTCGAGGAGGTGCCGCATCTGGCCGGGACGCCAGCCGGTTTCCTCCTCCAACTCGCGGGCGGCTGCTGCGGCCGGGTCTTCGCCTTCGGCGCTACCGCCGGACGGGAGTTCCCACGCCCAGGCGTCGGTGATGAAGCGGTGGCGCCACAGCAGCAGCACCTCGTTCGCCTCGTTGACGACGGCCGTCACGGCAACGGGCCGGACCCTGATCACGGTGTGGTCGAGGTGCCGGCCGTCCGGCACCTCGACGTCGGCCATGTTCACCGTGACCCACCGGTTCTCGTACACGGTGCGTTCGCCGCGGTTGCGCCACTGCATCGCGGCAGTATCGCAGCCGAGTGTCACAGCGGCAGGCGAAGGGCGTCGTCGATGCGCTGGACAACGTCACCGGTCGTTCTGCTTTCGATGCTCGACATGGTCGCGCGGAGTTTCACCAGGCGGTCCCTGAGCCGCTGGGACTCCATACCTTCCATGGTGTCCAGCACCTCACCGGCGGTGGTCGCGGCCTGCTCGGCGTCACCTGCCCGTAGCTGGACGTCGGAAAGCGTCGCGAGCCGGTGGACATGGCCGCGTGCATGGGTCTGTGTAGCTACGGCTTCGGTTGCGTACTGCTGGGCAGGGTTGGTGTCGCCAAGCCGCATGAGGGCGTCCGCGAGATTGGCCTCCAGCAGGCCAGGCTGGATGTAGCCGGTCTCCGCGGGTTCCTCATCTGGGCGGATCCGGCCGGCCGAGATCTCGGCGAGCATCATCGCGCGGTGCGCCGAGGTCTGGTCACCCATGCGGGAGAACGCCTTGGCCTGCATCGCGTGGAGGTCGCAGGCGAGCGCGGGGGAGACGGCGTGCCCAGCGGTCCGTACGGCGGCTTCGGCGAAGGCGACGGCCTGACGGTATTCGCGCATGTAGAGGGCCTGGTTGACGAGCAGGGCGATGACGTAGCCGCCGACCGCGCGGTGCAGTTCGCGCCCGGTGGAGTCCGAGTACGCGCCGCGTAAGAGAGGTGCGGTCTCGGCGTTGAGGAACAGCAGGACGCGGGCGCGGGTCGCGACGCCGCCTGCCTTGCGGTACATCTGCTCGTAGTGGGATCGGGCGCTGCGGAGTACTTCGACGTCGGAGAGGCCGACGTGGGGTGTGCCGGTGCGGGAGACGTCGGCGTCGTCCGGCGGGTTCTCCCACTCCCATACGGGACCGACTGCGGGTAGACCAGTGATGACGCGGGTGGTACGTAGTTCTTCGCGCTGATGCAGGTCGCTGCGCCACATGGCCGTGGCCCGCTCCACGAAGCCCGTCAGCGAGGCGCTGGGGGCCGTGGCGGGGTTGTTGCCCATGCCGATGTCCTCCAGGTGCAAGAGGCGGCCCAGACGCTCGCCGAGCACGATGCAGATCAGGTTGGGAACATCGCCGCGGGGGCGTTGGCCGCGGAGCCAGCGGATTACCGCGCTGTGGTCGTAGCGCAGTGTCTTGCCCTTGGCGGCGCCGGCAGCGTTGACGCGCTTGGCCAGGCCGAGGCGGGACATGCCGGCCTCGTCAAGGAGCGCGTCGAGCAGGGTGTTCGGCTCCGGTGTCATCTGGGCTCCCGAATCACTCACTGTGTGAGCGTAGCCACAGTCAGTTCACACAGTGTGTGAACCCTCCGCGGATGGTGACCCCGCCTACACACTCCCGCGCAGCCCGTTTGCGGAGTCAGGATCTCCTCACAGCCGCCGCGGAAGGAAAGAGGAGGTGGACTGAGTGACCATCGTGCCGCCGAGCTGGCGCCAGAGCACCGGGACAGCAGTCTCGGCGACAAGCAGCGTCGAGGTACAGCAGCCGCCTGAACGGCCGTTGCTGACCCTGAGGGTGTCTCGTGACGGCGGGCACACCTGGGGGCGTCAGATGCAGTTCTACGCCGGTGACTGTGTCCCGCTGGACACCACCGCGCTGCCACCGTGTGAATGCCCGCGCTGCCGCGGGGGTGGGGCATGAGCAGCGTCCGGAAGCACGGAGAGCCGTACAACGTCTGGCCGGCCCCGGCGAGTCCCGGGGAGGCGCCGGACTGGCGCGGCTGCCCACCCACCACCCGAAAGAAGGGACCGTGATGCGCTACTGCACCCACTGTGGCCAACTCGGCACCACGCAGAATCCGGTGGAGTCGGTGGGCGAGCCCGGCGAGTCCGGCGGCGGATCGGTCGTCTACGCACACCCGGGCTGCCGACCCAAGCCGCGCCGCACCTCCCCGACACCCGCACTGCCGACCAGACCCGCCCGGCGACGACCGTGACGTACCGCTACGCCGCGCGCCTGCCGGGCCCCGTACGCGAGCACGCCACGTATACGCCCGCAGACGGAGGGGCAAAACTCGCGGTAACCCGCCTACCAAACCCGGGCAAATCGCCCACGGGGGTCGACTTTCGCTCACCTACACGCACTCGGCCGGCGGCAGGCAGGGAGACCGGAGTCGTCCGCCGCCGGCGTCGCGGCGGCTGCAGGGGGTGAGGGGCGGCGCCCCCGCACGGGCGCCGCCCCTCCGGAACCGGTCTGCCGTCGGGTGAGGGTCAGGGCACATCGCCGACGGCGGCCGGGGGTCAGGTGGCCGGTGGTGACGTGGCCGCCGCGCGGGCGGCCTCCAGGCGGGCCACCGGGATACGGAACGGGCTGCACGAGACGTAGTCCAGGCCGACGTCGTGGAAGAAGTGGACCGACTCCGGGTCGCCGCCGTGTTCGCCGCACACGCCCAGCTTCAGGTCCGGCCGCGTCGCGCGCCCCGCCTTCACCGCGTCGCGGACCAGCGCGCCGACGCCGTCCTTGTCGATGGTCTCGAACGGGGAGACGCCGAAGATGCCCTTCTCCAGGTACGCGGTGAAGAAGCTCGCCTCCACGTCGTCGCGCGAGAAGCCCCACACGGTCTGGGTGAGGTCGTTGGTGCCGAACGAGAAGAAGTCCGCCGACTCCGCGATCTGACCCGCCGTCAGCGCCGCCCGCGGCAGCTCGATCATCGTGCCCAGCTTCAGCTTGAGCGCCACGCCCCGCGCCGCCTCGACCTCGGCGATGACGGCCTCGGCCTCGTCCCGTACCAGCTCCAGCTCCTGCACCGTGCCCACCAGCGGGATCATGATCTCCGCCCGCGGGTCGCCCTTCGCCTCCAGCCGCTGCGCCGCCGCCTCCGCGATGGCCCGTACCTGCATCGTGAACAGCCCGGGGATGACCAGACCGAGGCGCACGCCGCGCAGGCCCAGCATCGGGTTCTGCTCGTGCAGCCGGTGGACGGCCTGGAGAAGGCGCAGGTCGTTCTCGTTGTGGTCCTTGCGCGACTCGGCGAGCGCGACCCGTACCGACAGCTCCGTGATGTCCGGCAGGAACTCGTGCAGCGGCGGGTCCAGCAGCCGCACCGTGACCGGCAGCCCGTCCATCACCTCGAAGAGCTGCACGAAGTCCCGCTGCTGCAGCGGCAGCAGCTCCTTCAGCGCCGCGTCGCGCTCCTCCTCGTGGTCCGCGAGGATCAGCCGCTCGACCAGCTCGCGCCGCTCGCCGAGGAACATGTGCTCGGTGCGGCACAGCCCGATGCCCTGGGCGCCGAAGCGGCGGGCGCGGGCGGCGTCGTCGAAGTTGTCGGCGTTGGCCCGTACGCGCAGCCGGCGGATGCGGTCGGCGTACGACATGAGGCGGTGCACGGCGACGACGAGTTCGTCGGCGTCCTCGGCGCCCGCGTGCATGCGGCCCTCGAAGTACTCCACGACCGGCGACGGCACGACCGGCACCCGGCCGCGGTAGACCTTGCCGCTGGAGCCGTCGATGGACACGATGTCGCCCTCGTCGATGACCACGCCGCCGGGCGCGGTCAACTGCCGGCGCTTGGTGTCGACCTCCAGCTCCTCCGCGCCGCACACGCACGTCTTGCCCATGCCGCGGGCGACGACGGCGGCGTGGGAGGTCTTGCCGCCGCGGGAGGTGAGGATGCCCTCGGCGGCGATCATGCCGTCGAGGTCGTCGGGGTTGGTCTCGCGGCGGATGAGGATGACCTTCTCGCCGGAGCGCGACCACTTCACCGCGGTGTACGAGTCGAAGACCGCCTTGCCGACGGCGGCCCCCGGCGAGGCGGCGATGCCGCGGGCGAGCCGGTCGCCTTTGTGGCCGTTGTCGAACCGGGGGAACATGAGCTGCGCCAACTGCGCCCCGTTGACGCGCTGCAGCGCCTCGGCCTCGGTGATCAGCCCCTGGTCGACGAGTTGTACGGCGATACGGAACGCCGCCGCCGCGGTGCGCTTCCCGACGCGCGTCTGGAGCATCCACAGCTTGCCGCGCTCGATGGTGAACTCGATGTCGCACAGGTCGCGGTAGTGCGTCTCCAGCGTCTCCATGATCCGCAGCAGCTCGTCGTACGACGCCGAGTCGAGGTCTTTGAGCTTCGCGAGCGGCACGGTGTTGCGGATGCCGGAGACGACGTCCTCGCCCTGCGCGTTCTGCAGGTAGTCGCCGTAGACGCCCTGCTGGCCGCTGGCGGGGTCGCGGGTGAAGGCGACGCCGGTGCCGGAGTCGGGGCCGAGGTTGCCGAAGACCATGGAGCAGATGTTGACGGCGGTGCCGAGGTCGCCGGCGATGCGCTCCTGGCGGCGGTAGAGCTTGGCGCGCTCGCCGTTCCAGCTCTCGAAGACGGCCCGTACGGCCAGGTCCAGTTGCTCGCGCGGGTCCTGCGGGAAGGGCCGGCCGGTCTCCTTTTCGACGATGTCCTTGAACGTGGCGACGAGGGCTTCGAGGTCGGCGGCGTCCAGCTCGACGTCGGTGGTGACGCCCTTGGCGCGCTTGGCGTCCTCCAGGGCGCTCTCGAACAGCTCGCCGTCGATGCCCTGCACGGTGTTGCCGAACATCTGGATGAGGCGGCGGTAGGAGTCCCAGGCGAACCGCTCGTCGCCGGCCTGGGCGGCGAGGCCGGGCAGGCAGGCGTCGGAGAGGCCGATGTTGAGGACGGTGTCCATCATGCCGGGCATGGAGAACTTGGCGCCGGAGCGTACGGACACCAGCAGCGGGTCGCCGGCCTGGCCGAGCTTCTTGCCCATGCGCTGTTCGAGGGTGTCGAGGTGGGCGCTGACCTCGTCGCGCAGGGCGGGGGGCTCGGCGCCGCTGGCGAGGTAGACCTTGCACGCCTCGGTGGTGATGGTGAAGCCCGGCGGGACGGGCAGGCCGAGGTTGGTCATCTCGGCGAGGTTGGCGCCCTTGCCGCCCAGGAGGTCCTTGAGGTCCTTGTTGCCCTCGTGGAAGTCGTAGACGAACTTGGCCGCGGCCTCCTTGCCCGCGGACGCGGACTTCCGCGCGGGGGACGTCTTCGAGGCCGTCGCCTTCTTCGCTGGCTTCTTCTTTTCCGGCACGGGATCGACTCCTCGTGTGGGCCCCTGGCGGGGAGCTGCCCTGACGGCGAGGAACATACCCAGATCGAAGGCCCGGAGGGATGAGCCGTAGACGATCACGAGGGGTTTCGGCCCTTACGCCTGGGATCCTGCCGGGGACCGGGAGCCGCGCCCCTTCTTCACTTCTCTAAACGACGATCCCGGACGGGCGCGTACCGGCAAGCCGGGACGGTCATCCGCGTGACGGAACGCAGCCGCGCCTTCAAGGTGTGAAGAGATACGAGTGGCACTCAGTGCCGCGCATACGAGAGATGACGCCCACATTTGAGCGCTCATGTGAGCGCAACCCCTATCAAGCGTGGCAAGAATCACGCGATCGGGCAGCCCGAATCTCATCATGTGGACATAGTCAGTGCCCGAAACGCGGGACGCCCGGACGGTGACGGGAAAGCGACCGGGACGGCAACAGGGGCGGCGCCTGGGGCTCGCGGGGCGTGCTCCCGCAACGTGCTTGCGTGCGACCCCGGTTCTGCTTGTCGACCCGACAGTGGCGCGCTAGTTTTGCGTGCCTACCAGTCGTAACTACGCGACGACACCTCGCTGAGGGAGGCGCTCGGATGAGCGGCGCGGAACACCGGCTTCTCTTCCACGGCGGGGCGTTCGCCGCCGTCGCCCGCTCCGGAGACGTCACCGGCGCCCGCGGCGCCCAGCCGGACGGCTTCTTCCTCGGGGACACCCGGCACCTGAGCCGCTGGCAGTTGACCGTGGACGGGGCGGTGCCGACGCTGCTGGTGTCGGAGCCGGGCGCCAGCGGCCCGGCCGCCGCCCGCTGCGTCCTCGTCCCGCCCACCGGCCGCGACGAGCCCCCGGCCCACACCGTCTTCCGCGAGCAGCGCGTCGCGGGCGGCTCGCTCGTCGACGTCCTGCGCGTCACCGGCAACCGCGCGGAGCCGGAGAAGCTGTGGCTCGCGCTGACGGTGGACGCGGACTTCGCGGACCAGTTCGAGTTACGAGCCGACCACCGCGTCTACGACAAGCCGCACGCGGTACGGGCCCGGGAGGTGCTCCCGGACGGGGTGGAGTTCCGCTACCGGCGCGGGGAGTGGCGCGGCCGTACGACGGTCACGGCGGACCCGCCGCCGGACGCGGTGGAGGAGACGGGGAGCGGCGCGCGGCGTCTGGTGTGGCGGCTGGCGCTGGAACCGCACGAGACGACGGAGGTGACACTGCGTGCCGCGGCGGCGTCGGGGACGGCGGTCGCCTGGAAGACGGAGGCCGGGGCGCCCGACACCGACGCCCCGGCCCCGGTCCGTACCGCCACGGCACCTTCCCCCGCACCGTCCGCGGCCTCCGCCACACACCAGGCCCCGCCCCCCGCCCCATCCCCCGCCTCCGCCACCGCCTGGCCCGACCTCGCCCGGGCCGCCGAGCAGGGCCTCGCCGACCTCGACGGGCTCCTCATCTCCGCCGCAGGACCCGGCGGTGAAGAGATGCAGGTGCCCGCCGCCGGGGTGCCGTGGTTCCTGGCGCTCGTCGGCCGGCACGCGCTCGTGACCTCCCTCTTCGTGCTCCGCCACCGCCCCGGGCTCGCCCGGGCCACGCTCCTCGCGCTCGCCGCCGTCCAGGCCGGCGACGCGGACGGCGAACCGGGGAAGATCGTGCACGAGGTGCGCCACGGTGAGCTGGCGCACTTCGGCCAGGTACCGTACGGGCGCTACTACGGCGCCGTCGACACCACCCCCCTCTTCCTCGTCCTCCTCGGCGCCGTCACCGAGCACAGCGGCGACGACAAGCTCGCCCGCCGGCTGGAGCCGCAGGCCCGCGCCGCCGTCGAGTGGATGTTCCGCGACGGCGGCCTCACCGACACCGGCTACCTCCGCCACCGCGCCGACGACGGCAGCCCGGCCTACCAGAGCTGGCGCGACTCCCCCGGCGCCCTGTGCGCCGCCGACGGCACCCGCACCACCGGCGCCCTCGCACCCGCCGCCCCCCAGGGCTACGCCTACGCCGCCCTCACCCACACCGCCCGCCTCGCCACCACCGCCTGGGCCGACCCGGCACTCGCCGACCGCCTCACCGCCGCCGCCGACGACCTGCGCGCCCGCTTCCTCACCGACTTCTGGCTGGCAGGCCCCGACTTCCCCGCCCTGGCCCTCGACGGCACCGGCCACCCCGCCGACGCCCTGGCCTCCGACGCCGGACACCTGCTGTGGTCCGGCCTGCTGGACCCCGACCGGGCCCGGCGGGTGGGACGGCGGCTGCTGGAGCCGGACTTCTTCTCGGGCTGGGGCGTACGGACCGTGGCCGCAGGGCAGGGGGCGTACCACCCGATGGCGTACCACCGCGGCAGCGTCTGGCCGCACGACAACGCGATCCTGGCCCTGGGCCTGGCCCGCTACGGCCTCCACGAGGAGGCCCGCACGGTGGCGACGGCCCTCACCGACCTGGCGGCCCACACCGGCTACCGCCTCCCGGAAGCCGTCGCCGGCTACCCCCGCACCACCCAGCCGGCACCGGTCCCGTTCCCGCACGCCTGCTCACCGCAGTCGTGGTCGGTGACGGCACCGCTGGCACTGCAGACGGCGGTCGCGGCGGCGGAGGGGCAGGCGTAGGCCGCTGCGGTCCTGCGCGTTGCGATGAGTCCTCGGGGGTTCGGGGGTCCTACTGTCGAACCCCTTGACGAGGAGGACGTGCATGCGCAGCGTGATGTGCTCGATGGCGGTTTCGCTCGATGGCTACATCAACGGGCCCGACGGCGGTATCGACTGGGGAGCGCCCAGTGAGGAGGTCTTCCGCTTCTCCATCGGGGAGATCCAGGACGTCGGCGTTCATCTGCTGGGGCGGCGGCTGTACGAGACGATGCTGTACTGGGAGACCGCCGCGCAGGACCCCTCGCTCGGCGGGGCGGAGCGGGAGTGGACCAGGCTGTGGAACCCGCTGCCCAAGGTGGTGTTCTCCCGCACCCTGACGGCCGTCGAGGGCAACGCCCGGCTGGCCTCCGGGGGGCTCGCCGAGGAGATCACGCGGCTGCGGGCCGAGCCGGGCGAGGGGGTCATCGCGATCGGCGGGGCGACGCTCGCCGCGCAGGCGGCGGACCTCGGGCTGATCGACGAGTACCGGATCAGGGTGAACCCGGTGCTGCTCGGCGGCGGCACCCCGTTCTTCGCCCGGCACGAGCGCCAGGTGGACCTCGAACTCGTCGAGACCCGCACCTTCGACTCCGGCGTCGTCTACCTCCACCACCGGGTGAAGCGCTAGCCGTCCGCGGGGCTCCCCCACGGGCCGTCCGGGGCGAGGTCGGCGAGGACGTCCTTCAGATGCGGGGGTTCGAGGGGGTCCGGGAGGGCGGGGATGTCCGGCCAGGCGAGCCAGGCGTGGCCGGCGAGGGTGACCTGCTCGTCGGGGAGGAGGCCGGTGCGGCGCAGCGGGGGGCGGTCGTCGGGGTAGCGGGCGAGGAAGAAGTGCTCTACGCCGGCGAAGTGGGTGCCCTTCCAGTGGAAGTCGCGGTCGACGGGCACCCCGCGGTCCAGGACGGCGGCGGGGTCAAGGCCGGTCTCCTCGGCGAGTTCGCGGCGGGCGGCGGCCAGCGGGGTCTCGTCCGGCTCGATGCCGCCGCCGGGCGGCTCCCAGATCAGGGCGCCGTCGAAGGGGTCGCGCCAGCGCAGCAGCAGTATGCGCTGGGCGGCGTCGAGGCAGATGACCCGCGCGGCGGGCCGGTGCGTCTTGTCCACCGGTCCGAGGCTAGCCGCGGGGGGTGCGGCGCGGGAGCGCCGGGGGGCGCGCTCGCGGCGTAGAGACATGCCGGGGGCGTACGAAACGGCGGGGGCCGGGCGGCGAAGCGCCGCGGGCCGGCTCAGGGCGGGGCCCTCCGCCTCAGCCGCCCGACGTGTCCAGCTCCGCGCCCGCGTCCACCCGCGCGCACTCGTACGGGTCCGCGAGCCACCCCTCCGGCAGCACCACCTTGTTCCGCCCCGCCGTGCGCCCCCGCGGACCGTCCGCGCCCGCCGCCGGCCACGGCTGGTCCAGGTCCAGGGTGCCCAGCAGGTCGTCCAGCTCGGCCAGGGAGCCGGCCATCGCCATCCGGTGGCGCAGCCCTTTGCCCACCGAGAAGCCCTTCGTGTACCACGGCACGTGCTTGCGGAAGTCGATGACGCCGCGCCGCTCGTCGCCGAGCCACTGCCCCAGCAGCTCCGCGTGCCGCCGCATCACGCCCGCGACCTCCTTCAGCGAGGGTGCGTACGACGCCACGCCCGCCCCCGGTTCGAACGCCGCCACCAGGTCGCCGAAGAGCCATGGCCGCCCCAGGCAGCCGCGGCCGACCACCACGCCGTCGCAGCCCGTCGCGCGCACCATCCGCAGGGCGTCGTCCGCCGACCAGATGTCCCCGTTGCCCAGCACCGGGATCTCCGGCACGTGCTCCTTCAGCCGGGCGATGGCGTCCCAGTCCGCGGTGCCGCCGTAGTGCTGCGCCGCCGTACGGCCGTGCAGGGCGATCGCCGTGACGCCCTCCTCGACGGCGATCCGGCCCGCGTCCAGGTACGTCAGGTGGTCGTCGTCGATGCCCTTGCGCATCTTCATCGTCACCGGCAGGTCACCGGCGCCCGCGACGGCCTCGCGGAGGATGGCGCGCAGCAGGTTCCGCTTGTACGGGAGCGCCGAGCCGCCGCCCTTGCGGGTCACCTTGGGCACGGGGCAGCCGAAGTTGAGGTCGATGTGGTCGGCGAGATCCTCGTCGGCAATCATGCGGGCGGCGCGGCCGGTGTACGTGGGGTCCACCCCGTAGAGCTGGATGGACCGCGGCTTCTCCGTGCCGTCGAAGTGGACGAGCCGCATCGTCTTGGCGTCCCGCTCGACCAGCGCCCGCGTCGTGATCATCTCGCTGACGAAGAGGCCCCGGCCGCCGGAGAACTCCCGGCACAGCGTGCGGAACGGCGCGTTCGTGATCCCCGCCATGGGCGCGAGCACCACGGGCGGAGAGACGGTGTGCGGGCCGATCTGCAACTCGGACATGCGGGGGACTACCTCGATGTGTACGGGGACGGACCCTCTATTGTCCCTCACCGGGGCGCGGGCGCGTACCGTACGTCCTCCCGGCCCCACGTCAGCGGTCCTCGTCGCGGCGTACCCGCACCGCAAGCGCTGGCCCCCCGGCCGCCGTGTCCGGCGCGGGGCGTCAGCTCCGCAGCGCGCCCCAGGTGTCGGGGCCCACCTGGCCGTCGACCGCCAGGCCCCTGGCGCCCTGGAACTGCTTGACCGCCGCCTCCGTGCTCGGGCCGAACATGCCGTCCACGCCGCCGTCGCCGAGGTCGTAGCCGCGGGCGCGCAGGATGCACTGGACCTGCACCACGCGCTCGCCGCTGTCGCCGCGCTGGGTGAGGGCCGTGCCCGAGTAGTACGTGCACGAGTCCGCCGGGTCCGCGGGCGGCGGCGACGTCGTGGCGGGGGCGGTCGGCTTCGCCGACGTGGCGTCGGGGCGGGCGGGCTCCCCGGTGGGGGCGGAGGTCTCGCCGGGGTCCTCGGTCGGCTGCGCGGTGCCCGCGGCGGACGGGCTCGGGGACGGGGAGGCGGACTCCTCGCCCCGGTCCCCGTCCTCCTCCTTCGACGGCTTCACCTTTCCCGGCCGGCCGCCCGCCGAAGCGGGAGCGCTGGAACTCCGGTCCGCCCCGCGCGCGTTCGCCGCGTCGTCGCCGTCGTCGCCGTCGCCGTCGCCCAGCCACCCCGGCACCGTGAACGCCAGCGCCGCCACGGCCGCCACCGCGACGGCGGCGCCGGCCAGCATCAGCGGGCGGCGGCGGCGCGACGGCGGGCGCCGTGCCGGGGTGCCCGCGGTGTCCTGCGGGCCCTGCCCGTACGGGGTGAACTGGCCCTGCGGCACGGCCTGGCCCTGCGGCACGGCCTGGCCCTGCGGCACGGCCTGGCCGTACGGCTCCGCCTGCCCCTGCGGCACGCCCGGTTGCGGCCCGCCCGGCGGCTGGCCGCCAGGCCCGTACGCACCTGCCGGCCCCGGGGCTCCCAGCCCCGGCCCCGGCCCGCCGGCGCCGCCCGCCGCGGACCCCGCCGCCGCGTTCAGCGCCTCCGGCGGCATCGGCGGCGTGTGCGACTCCGGCGCCGGTCCGAACCCTCCCCCTACGCCCGGGGGCGTGGGGGTACCCCCGGCCCCCGCGCCCGTACCGGAACCGGAACCCACGGCACCGGCACCCGCTCCGGGGCCGGGGCCGGGGCCGGGGCCGGGGCCGGGGCCGGGGCCGGGGCCGGGGTCCAGGTCCAGGTCCAGGCCGCCCAGCCGCATCGTCTCCGCCGCGCCCGGCAATGGGGGTACCCCCGCCAGGAAGGGCGCAGCCGGCGGGGGAGGCTCCCCCGCCGCCACCGCCGCCAGCAGCCGCCCCGCGCGCAACGCGTCCGCGCGCCGCCCCGGGTCCTTGTCCATCAACTCCCGCAGCGCCCCCCTCAACGCGCCCGCGCGCCGCGGCTCCGGCAGCGGCTCCACGACGATCGCGCTGATCGTCGACCACGTGGACGACCGGCGGAACGGCGACATGCCCTCCACCGCCGCATACAGCGTCGCGCCCAGCGACCACACGTCCGATGGCGGCCCCGGCAGCTCGCCGCGGGCCCGCTCGGGGGACAGGTAGTCGATGGAGCCGACCATCTCGCCGGGGGCGGTCAGCCGCGTCGAACCGTCGTCGCCCGGGTCGTCCATCGCGGCGATGCCGAAGTCCGTGAGGACAACGCGGCCACTGCGGGCCAGCAGGATGTTCGCGGGCTTCACGTCACGGTGCAGGACCCCCGCCCGGTGCGCAGCGGCAAGAGCATCGACGACCTTCGCGCCGATGCCGGCGGCCTCCGCCGGATCCAGCACGCCGCGTTCGCGTATGACGTCGTCCAGCGAAGGCCCGTCGATCAGCTCCATCACGATCAGGGGCCGGCCCTCGTGCTCCGTGACGTCGTGCACGGCGATCACGCCCGGATGGTCGACACGGGCCGCGGCCCGCGCCTCCCGCTGCATCCTCAACCGCAGCTCCCGCGCGTCGTACGCCGCGCCCTCGCCGAACGCGCGCAGCTCCTTCACCGCGACCTCACGGCCCAGGACCTCGTCCACGGCACGCCACACCGTGCCCATGCCGCCCTGTCCGAGCCGCCCCACCACGCGATACCGCCCGGCAAGCCGCCGGCCGACCCCCGCTTCGCTCTCCCCCACGACTGCCCTTTGCCGTCCGGTGCGCGCGCCGGTCCGATGCGCGCACGGTGTCCGTGCCTGGGGGCAGCCTAACGGGCCAGGGTGACAACGGAGGCGGGCGTGCCCGCCGGGGCGCGGAGCGCGCGGAGGGGCACCGCGGCGCGCACGGCACCCCCGCGGCCCCCTCCGCTCACTTCTCCGCGCCCACACCCGCACCCCTGCCCCCGTCTTCGTCCCCGCCGCCACCACGCAGCGCCGTGAACGCCACCGCCGCCACCGCCAGCGACAGCACCGCGCTGAGCACCCCCACCGCCGCCAGCCCACCCGCGAACGCCTCCCGCGCCGCCCCCAGCAACTCCGCGCCCAGCGGCGCCGGCAGCTCCTCCGCCACCGCCGTCGCACCCGCCATGGTGTCGCGCGCCCCGTCCGCCGCCGCCGCCGGCGTGCCGGACGGCACCCCGCCGTCGACGTCGGCCCGGTACACCGCCGTGCCCACGCTCCCCAGCACCGCGATGCCCACCGCCACGCCCAGCTCCGTACTCGTCTCGCTGATCGCCGACGCCGCCCCGGCCTTCTCCGGCGGCGCCGAGCCGACGACCAGCTCGGTGCCGAGCGCCAGCGCAGGCCCGAGGCCCGAGTTCACCAGCGCGTACGCCACGACGATCACCGCGATGTCCCCGGAACCGCCCGGCTCGACCCGGCTCAGCAGCAGAAACCCCGCCGCCGACGCCACCAGCCCCGCACCCATCACCGGCCCCGGCCGGAACCGGCGCGCGCACACCGGTGCCACCACCGAAGTGAGGACCAGTACCCCCGCCGGCGGCAGCAGCCACAGCCCCGCGCGGAGCGCCGACTGCCCCGCCACCAGCTGGAGATACTGCGTCACGAACAGATACGTGCCGCTCACCGTCACCGCGCTCACCCAGAGGATCAGCAGCGCACTGCGGAACGACCGGTCGGCGAACAGCGCCAGATCCAGCAGCGGGTTGGCCAACCGCCGCTGCCTGCGCAGGAACAGCGCCCCCGCGCCCACCCCCGCCGCGGCGGCCAGCAGCGGTACGACCGCGAGGCCGTGCGCCAGCTCCTTGATCGCGTACGTCACGGAAAGCATCGTCACCAGCGACAGCACCACGCTCGCCGGATCCACCCGGCCCGCGTCCGGGTCCCGCGACTCCGGCAGCACCAGCGGCCCCGCCACCAGCAGCAGCGCCATCACCGGAATGCCCAGCAGGAACGCCGACCCCCACCAGAACTTCTCCAGCAGCGCCCCGCCCAGCACCGGCCCGAGCGCGACGCCGAGGGAGAACATCGCCGCCCAGATCGCGAACGCCAGGCCGCGCTGCCGCGGGTCGAGGAACAGGTTGCTGATCAGGGAGAGCGTCGACGGCATCAGCGTCGCCCCGGCCACGCCCAGCAGCAGCCGGGCGACGATCAGCGCCTCCGGGCCCGGCGCGTACGCGGCGGCGACGGACGCGGCGCCGAAGGCGGCGGCGCCGGTCAGGAGCAGCCGGCGGCGGCCGATGCGGTCGCCGAGCGTGCCCATGGTCACGAGGAAGCCGGCGATCATGAAGCCGTAGATATCGATGATCCACAGCATTTGTGTATTGGTGGGCTGCAGGTCGGCCGCGAGGTGCGGCACGGCCAGGTGCAGGACGGAGATGTCGAGGGCGAGGAGGAGGGTGGGCAGGGCCAGCACCGCGAGCCCGGCCCATGCGCGCAGCCCGGCGCGGTCGCCGGCGCGGCCGGGGGCGGGAGCGGGAGCGTCGGAGGCGGGGGTGAGGTCGGTGTTCACGGAGTCCCTCCGGGGGCGGGCGGTCGGGTCGGTGGGGGCTGCAGGGGTCTGTGGGGGTCGGGGGGCGGTGGGGTCGGCCGGCCCGTCGAGTCGGCCCGCCGAGTCGGTGCTACGGGGCCGACTGTGGGGCTCCGCGCTCTCGGCCCACTCCAGATCCGCTCTCGGCCGGCGTCCGCGACTCCCCCGCACCCGCGCCCAGGCACCCGGACCCGGCACCCCCGCGGATGCGAGTACGCGTTGTCGGACCCGCTGCGTACCGTTGAGGTATGCGATTCGGGGTCCTCGGTCCACTGGCGGTGTGGACGGACGTCGGCGAACCGGTCAAGGTCGCCGAGCGGAAGGTGCGCGCGCTGCTCGCGGACCTGCTGCTGTACGAGGGCCGTACCGTCTCCGCCGGCCGCCTCATCGAGGATCTGTGGCCCCCGGACGCCCGCCCCGCGAACCCGACGGCGACGCTGCAGACCCGCGTGTGGCAGTTGCGCCGCGCGCTCGCCGCCGCCGAGCCCGGGGCCCGCGAGCTGGTCATACGCGAGCACAGCGGCTACCGCCTCGCGGCAGAGCCGGAGTCCGTCGATGCCGGCTGTTTCTCCTCCCTCGTCACGCAGGCTCGTGCGTCCGACGCACCGGACGTACGGGCGGGGCTGCTGCGGGAGGCGCTGGCGCTCTGGCGGGGCGGCGCCTACGAGGACGTGGCCGACGAGGACTTCGCCCGCGCCGGGGCGGCCCGGCTGGCGGAGAGCCGGCTGACGGCGATCGAGGAGCTGGCCCACGCCCGGCTCGCCCTCGGCGAACACGGGCCGCTCACCGCGGAGCTGGGCGACCTCGTCGAACGCCACCCACTGCGGGAGCGGCTGCGCGCGGCGCACATGACGGCGCTCTACCGGGCGGGGCGGCAGAGCGAGGCCCTGGCCGCGTACGGCAAGCTGCGCCGGCACCTGGCCCGGGAGCTGGGCCTGGCACCCGGCCCGGAGCTGGCGGCGCTGCAGCGGGCGATCCTGGCGCAGGACCCGGCGCTGGCGCCGGAGGCCCCGACGGAGGCCGGGACGGGCGCGGGGGCTGTCGGCGTGGCTGGGCCGGGTGCGGCGGAAACGGATGCGGCGGACCCGCGGGCGGCGGACACGGGTGCGGCGGGAGCGGGGACCGCCGACCCGGGCACCGCAGCGGCGGGCAGGATGCGCAACGTCCCCGGCACCCCCATGCCGGGCATTCCGGCGACCGCCGCCACGCCCGCGCCCGGACCCGAACCCGCCCCGCCACCGTCCAACCTCCCCGCCCCCGTCACCGAACTCATCGGCCGCGACCGCGAGGTCACCGACGTACGCAAACTCCTTCACACCGAACGCCTCGTCACCCTCGGCGGCCCCGGCGGCGTCGGCAAGACCCGGCTCGCGCTCGAAGTCGCCGCCCAGGCCCTCACCGACGCGCCCGGCGACTTCCCCGACGGCGTCTGGCTCGCCGAACTCGCCGGCCGCCGCTGCGACGACGACCCCGCCGACGTCGTCGCCCACGCCCTCGGCGTCCATGACACCGACGGCCGCCCCACCCACGACGTCCTCGCCGACGCCCTGCGCGCCAAACGCCTTCTCCTCGTCCTCGACAACTGCGAGCACCTCGTCGAGTCCGTCGCCCCGCTCGCCGCCGGCCTCCTCCGCGCCGCCCCCGGCCTGCGTATCCTCGCCACCAGCCAGGAGCAACTGGCCATCGCCGGCGAAACCCTCTACGCGGTACCGCCGCTGGCCCTCCCCGCACCCGGGGCCGCCGAAGACGCGGACCGCACCGCCGCGTCCGCCGACTGCCTGATGGAATCCAGCGCGGTACGGCTCTTCCTCGCCCGCGCCGCCGCCGCGGCCCCCGGCTTCCGGCTCGGCCCCGACGACACCGCCGCCGTCGCCACCGTCTGCCGCCGCCTCGACGGCATCCCCCTCGCCCTCGAACTCGCCGCCACCCGCGTCCGCGCCCTCGGCGTGCACCGGCTCGCCGAACGCCTCGACGACCGCTTCCGCCTCCTCGCCGCCGGCAGCTCCCGCCGGGACGCCCCCGAACGGCAGCGCACCCTCCGCGCGATGATCGAGTGGAGCTGGGAACTCCTCACCCCCGCCGAACAGGCCGTCCTGCGGCGGCTGTCCGTCTTCGCCGCCGGCACCACGCCTGCCGCCGCCGAAGCCGTCTGCGCCGGTACGGACATCGCCCCCGCCGACATCGCCGACCTGCTGGCCCGTCTCGTCGACCGCTCCCTCGTCGTCGCCACCCCCGGCCCCGAAGGCCCCCGCTACGGGCTGCTGGAGTCGGTCGCCGCGTACGGCCACGAAGAGCTGACCGCCGCCGCCGAACGCCCCCGCGCGCTACGCGACCACGCCGCCTACTACGCCACCCTGGCCGAGCGCGCCGCACCCCACCTCTTCACCCGCACCCAGGCCCGCTGGCTCACCTGCCTCAACGCCGAATCCCGC
The DNA here is from genome assembly GCF_059570535.1 of Streptomyces sp. CNP082. NCBI lineage: Bacteria > Bacillati > Actinomycetota > Actinomycetes > Kitasatosporales > Streptomycetaceae > Streptomyces > Streptomyces sp. CNP082. The sequence goes on along the minus strand of NZ_JCANSZ010000008.1, from coordinate 108,410 downwards.
AACCTGCGCAAGGCCCTCGACACCGCCACCACGACGGGTGACGCCGCCCTGGCGCTGCGGCTGGCGAACGCGCTGGCGTGGTACTGGTACCTGCGCGGACGCCACCGCGAAGGCACGAGAGCGCTGACGCGGGCGCTGGAGACGGGCAGGGCGACGGCGGCGGGGCCCGCGGGCGTCGCCGGGCTACGGGCCACCGTCGCCGCCTGGCACGCCGGCTTCGCCCTGCTCGACGCGGCGGCCCACGTACCGCCGGACGCCGAGACCGACGGAGCCGGTGCGTACCGGACATGGGGAACGCCCGGCGACGACGGCCCGTACCCGCAGCCCGCACCGGACGGAACCGGCAACAGCCCCGGCCCCGATACCGCCGGAGCCACGACCTACGGGACACGCGGGCCTCGGGGCGACGGCCCGCGGCCGGCCGGCGGCGGCCACGGCCCCCGCCCCCGTCCCACGGCTCTTCCCGCTCCCCCCGCCGCGACCGCCGAGTCGGACACCGCGACCGCCGAGCCGCCCGTCCCCAGGGCCGCCGCCGACAGCCGGGCAGTGTGGTTCCTCGCCTACGTCGAGGCCGGCTACGGCAGCATCCCCCGCGCCGCCGTGCTCACCGACCGGGCGCTGGGCGCGTTCCGTGCCCGCGGCGACCGCTGGGGCGAGGCCGCCGCGCTCGTCGTCCAGGCGATCGTGGCGCTCTTCAGCGGCAACCTCGCCGCGCTCGCGCGGAACTCCGCGACCGCCGCCCGCATCTTCGACGAACTGGGCGAGGACTGGGGCCGGCTCGAAGCCGGCGAGGTCATGGCCAGCCACGCCGAGATCACTGGCGACTACGCACGAGCCGCGCGGCTGCACCGCGACGACGCCCGCCGGGCGGAGAAACTCGGCCTGTGGGCCCAGCAGTCGTACCGGCTCGCCGGGCTGGGCCGGGTCACGATGCTCACCGGTGACCTGCCGGAGGCACGGCGGCTGCACGAGCGGGCCAGGTCGCTGGCCACCGCGCACTTCGACCCGGTCGGCGAGGAGTTCGCCGAGATCGGCCTCGGGATGGTGGCCCGCAGGGCCGGCCGGCCCGAGGTCGCCGAGGCGCATCTGCGTCCGTGGCTGGCGTGGTGGCGCGGGCACAGCAGCCTGGCGGCTTCGCGGGGAGTGGCGCTGATCGCGGTGGAGCTGGGCTTCATCGCCGAGCAGCGCGGAGACATCGCGGAGGCGCGGGCCTTGCAGCGCGAGGCGCTGGCCGCCTCGCTCGGCTCGGAGGACCCGCGGGCCACGGCGCTGGCGCTGGAGGGCCTGGCGGGCGTCGAAGTGCTGGCCGGCGACCATGCGCCGGCGGCCCGCCTGCTCGGCACCGCCGCCGCCCTGCGCGCGGCGTCGGGCGCGCCGCTGCCGGCGGCGGAGCGGGGCGACGTCGACCGGATCACGGCCCGTGCGACGGCGGCTCTCGGCGCGGAGCCCTTCGCCGCCGCGTACGAAGAGGGCCGCACGATGCACCCTGCCGACCACCCGGCCACGCACTCCGCCCCGTACCCGGCCTGACCCCGAGCCGACACCGGGCTCCGCCCGCAGCGAGCACCCCCGGCGCACCCCACCCGCCCCGCGGCCCTGCCGCGGCTACCGTTCCGCCGGCCTCGGCTTCGCCGCCGCCTTCGGGCCCCCGGCCTTACGGCCACCGCCGGTGCCCGGCTGCGGGCGGCGCTCCGGCGCGGCGATCTCCTGCCACCACGGCGTCATCGGCAGGTCCCGCGCCGACGGCTCGAAGGGCTCGCCCGGCCGCGGGATCGCCGTGCGGACGCCGTCCGCGGCCCCCGCGGCGGCGGTGCGCTCCGCGGGCTCCTCCCAGCGGTGCGGGGCAAGGTTGAACGTGCCCCAGTGGATGGGCAGCAGCACCCCGCCGCTCAGGTCGAGGTGGGCCCGTACGCCCTCCTCCGGGGTCATGTGGATGTCCGGCCAGAAGTCGCTGTACGCGCCGATCTGCACCATCGCCGCGTCGAACGGCCCGTGCTCGGCGCCGATCCCGGCGAAGCCGGGGAAGTAGCCGGTGTCGCCGCTGTGGAACACCCGGTGCTCCGGGCCGCGCACGGACCAGGACGCCCACAGCGTGCGCTGCTTGTTGCGGATGCCGCGACCGCAGAAGTGCCGGGCGGGCGTCGCGGTGAGGGTCAGGCCGGCGGCCTCGGTGGACTCGTGCCAGTCCAGTTCGGCGATGCGGTCCTGCGGCACGCCCCAGCGCTCCAGGTGCGCGCCGACGCCGAGGGGCACGGCGAACAGCACATCGCCCGCGACCGCCTTGCGGAGTTCGCGGACGGTCGGCATGTCGAGGTGGTCGTAGTGGTCGTGGGAGATGACGACCGCGTCGAGCGGGCCGAGTTCGGCGAGCGGCAGGGGGGCGCGGTGGAAGCGGCGCGGGCCGGCGAAGGTGAACGGCGAGCAGCGGTCGCCGAAGACCGGGTCGAAGAGGACCCGGCGGCCGTCGATCTCGGCGAGCACGGTGGCGTGGCCCAGCCAGGTCAGGCGCAGCCCGCTGGCCGGCGGGGCGGACAGGTCGGGGCGCTGTACGGGGATGGGCCCGGCCGGTCTGCGGCCGTCGCGGCGGAGCAGGGCGCGGATCATCTCGCCGCGGGAGCCGCCGCCGGGCTGCGGGCTGATGGCGGCGGGGACGGGGTTGCGGAACGCGCCGGCCTCCGGGTCGTAGTTCGGCGAGTTGAGGATCCGCGCCAGCCGGGCTCCCGCCGGCTCGGCGCCGAAGGACGCGGGGCGAACTCGACGCATGGGCTACTCCTTGGTGTCGGACTGTGGGGTCAACGGCGGCGGGGACGGTGGTGTTCCGGTTTGCGCGAATCCGTCCTGCCGCGTTGCCTCAAAGCCGGGTGACGACGGCTGCGGAGAGCCGGGCAGAGGGCCGGGCGGCCCGGCGGGGGGAGGCGGTGGTGCGGGGGCTACGTCCCCGGGGCGGGTGGGGCCCCGGAGCCGGTGTCCCCTCCCCCGGCGGCGGCGCCGTGTGCCTCCGCGAGGTGTTCCTCCGCCTTGAGCCAGGGCAGGAACTGGGCGGCTCTGCTCCAGTCGCAACTGTCACATCGCAGTGTGCGCCGGGTGCCGGCGCCCGTGACGTGGACGGTGTGTTCACGGCCGTCCGGGTCGGTGGCGGTGACCCGGCTGGTGGCCCTCGCGTGCATGGCGCCTCCTGCTGCTGGCTCGTGCCGTGCGTGGCTCCTGCTGGCCTGGCGGTGGGGCTCAGTGTGCAGCAAGGGACCCGCGTGCCGCAGCTTGCCGCACGTTTTCCGTACGGTCCCTCCCGTACGGAATGCCTGCGGTCCCCGCATACGGCGACGGCGCCCTTCCCGGCCCGGGGAGGGCGCCGTCGCCGTACAGCGGGCGGGTCAGCAGCCGAGGAGGCGGCCGGCGAGGTAGGTCTCGACCTGGTCGAGGGAGACGCGCTCCTGCTTCATGGAGTCGCGCTCGCGGACGGTGACGGCGTTGTCGTCGAGGGTGTCGAAGTCGACGGTGATGCAGTAGGGGGTGCCGATCTCGTCCTGGCGGCGGTAGCGGCGGCCGATGGCGCCGGCGTCGTCGAACTCGATGTTCCAGTGGCCGCGGAGGTCGGCGGCGAGCCCCTTGGCCTTGGGCGAGAGCTCGGGGTTCCGGGAGAGCGGCAGGACCGCGGCCTTGACGGGGGCGAGGCGGGGGTCGAGGCGCATGACGGTGCGCTTTTCCATCTTGCCCTTGGCGTTGGGGGCCTCGTCCTCGACGTAGGCGTCGAGCATGAAGGCGAGCATGGTGCGGCCGACACCGGCGGCGGGCTCGATGACGTACGGGGTCCAGCGCTCGCCGGCCTCCTGGTCGAAGAAGGAGAGGTCCTGACCGGAGGCGGCGGAGTGGGCCTTGAGGTCGAAGTCGGTGCGGTTGGCGATGCCCTCCAGCTCGCCCCACTGGCTACCGGCGAAGTCGAAGCGGTACTCGATGTCGACGGTGCGCTTGGAGTAATGGGAGAGCTTGTCCTTGGGGTGCTCGAACCAGCGGAGATTGGCCTCCTGCATGCCGAGGGCGGTGTACCAGTTCCAGCGCTGCTGCAGCCAGTACTCGTGCCAGGTCTCGTCCTCGCCGGGCTTGACGAAGAACTCCATCTCCATCTGCTCGAACTCGCGGGTGCGGAAGATGAAGTTGCCGGGGGTGATCTCGTTGCGGAAGGACTTGCCCGTCTGGGCGATACCGAAGGGCGGCTTCTTCCGCGAGGAGGTCTGGACCTGAAGGAAGTTGGTGAAGATGCCCTGGGCGGTCTCGGGGCGCAGGAAGGTCTCGGAGCCGGCGTCCTGGGTGGGGCCGAGGTGGGTGGCGAGCAGGCCGGAGAACTGCTTGGGCTCGGTGAAGGCGCCCTTGTTGCCGCAGTGCGGGCAGTTGATGTCGGCGAGGCCGCCGGCCGGCGGGTGGCCGTGCTTGGCCTCGTACGCCTCTTCGAGGTGGTCGGCGCGGAAGCGCTTGTGGCAGGACGTGCACTCGGTGAGGGGGTCGGTGAAGGTGGCGACGTGCCCGGACGCCTCCCAGACCTCGCGGGCGAGGATCACGGAGGAGTCGAGACCGACGACGTCGTCGCGGGAGGTGACCATGGAGCGCCACCACTGGCGCTTGATGTTCTCCTTGAGCTCTACGCCGAGCGGGCCGTAGTCCCAGGCGGCGCGCTGACCGCCGTAGATCTCGCTGCACGGGTAGACGAAGCCACGGCGCTTGCTCAGGCTGACGATGGTGTCGATCTTGTCGGCGGCCACGGTGCTCTCTTCATTACGACGACGAAGCGGTGCTCCAGGTTACCGGCGGCGGTGCCCCTGGTTTCAAATCGGGGTCGGGCGGTGCGGGGATAACGGGGGGCGGCGGAATGCGTCCGGGTGGCCGCGGGGCGCTCGGGAGGCGGTCGCCGGGTCTTCTCCGTACAATTTTTTGACAATCGTTTCCATCTTTGATGAAAATGAGTGTCATGAGAGCTAGCCGCCGGTCCATATCCGGCCTCACGTCCGCCGCGGCTGCGGCGCTGTCCGCCACCGCGCTGCTGGCCCTGTCCGCCTGCGGCGACGGGTCCTCCGGCACCACGACGGAGGACGGCAAGCTGCGGGTGACCGCGTCGTTCTACCCGATGCAGTTCCTGGCCGAGGAGATAGGCGGGCAGCACGCGGAGGTCTCGACGCTGACGAAGCCGGGGACGGAGCCGCACGACCTGGAGCTGAGCCCGCGGCAGACGGGGGACCTGGCGGACGCGGGGCTGATCATCTATCTGAAGGATATGCAGCCGGCGGTGGACGAGGCCATCGAGCAGTCGGGTGCGGAGCACGTCGTGGAGGCGTCGGAGTTCACGTCGCTGGAGAAGCACGGCACCGAAGAGCACGGGGACGAGGGGCACGGGGACGAGGGGCACGGGGACGAAGAGCACGGGGACGAAGAGCACGGGGACGAGGGGCACGCGGCGGAGGAAGAGGCCGGGGAGGGCCACGAGGGGCACGACCACGGCGGCGAGGACGGCACCGACCCGCACGTCTGGCTGGACCCCGTGCGCTACGCGGAGGTCGCCGAGGGCGTCGGCAAGGCGATGGCGAAGGCCGACCCGGACCACGCCGCCACGTACAAGAAGAACGCCGCGGAGCTGGCGGACCGGCTGCACAAGCTCGACGCCGAGTTCGCCGCCGGGCTGGAGAACCGCCGTACGGACACGTTCGTCACCACCCACGCCGCCTTCGGCTACATCGCCGACCGCTACGGCCTGATCCAGGAGTCGATCACGGGCGTGAGCCCGGAGGCGGAGCCGAGCGCGGCCCGGATGCAGCAGTTGCAGGACATCGCGAAGGACGACGGGGTGACCACGGTGTTCTTCGAGACGCTGGTCAGCGACGAGACGGCGCGCACCCTCGCGGGTGACCTCGATCTGAAGACGGACGTGCTCGACCCGATCGAGGGCGTGACGGACAAGTCGAAGGGTGACGACTACTTCGAGATCATGGAAGCGAACCTCGTGGCGCTGCAGCAGGCGCTCGGGGCGAAGTGAGCCGGGTCTCGGCGAAGGGAGCGGGCGTGAGCGAGCCGGTGGTGAGCCTGCGCGGCGCGCACGCGTCGCTGGGCGGGCGCGCGGTGCTGGGCGGGGTGGACCTGACGGTGGGCCGCGGCGAGGTGGTCGCGCTGCTGGGGGCGAACGGCTCGGGGAAGTCGACGACGGTACGGGCCGTGGTCGGCCGGGTGCCGCTGACGTCGGGCGGCCTCAAGCTGTTCGGGACGCCGCTGGGGCGGTTCCGTGAGTGGCGGCGCATCGGATACGTACCGCAGCGTTCGACGGCCGCCTCCGGGGTGCCGGCGTCGGTGCGGGAGGTCGTGTCGTCGGGCCGGCTGTCGCGCTCGCGGCTGCGCCCGCTGGGGCGGGCGGACCGGGCGGCGGTGGAGCGCGCGCTCCAGGTCGTGGGGCTGGCGGACCGGGCGAAGGACTCGGTGAACCGGTTGTCCGGCGGGCAGCACCAGCGGGTGCTGATCGCGCGGGCGCTGGCCGCCGAGCCGGAGTTGCTGATCATGGACGAGCCGCTGGGCGGCGTGGACCTGCCGAGCCAGCGGATCCTGGCCGAGGCGCTGACCGAGCAGGTGGAAGCCGGTGCGTCGGTGCTGCTGGTGCTGCACGAGCTGGGGCCGCTGCAGCCGTTGATCGACCGCACGGTGGTCCTCGACGGCGGTGTGGTGGCGCGGGAGTACGGGCGCGGCGAGACGGACGCCGCGGCGCAGGTGCACGACCTGGCGTGCCACCCGCACCCGGGCGAGGCGGGCGAGCCGGCCGAGGCGGACAGAACGGGGCTGCTGACATGATGCTGGAATTCCTTGAGCCGCCGTTCATGCAGCGTGCGCTGCTTGCGGCGCTGCTGGTGGGGATCGCGGCGCCGTCGGTGGGCATCTATCTGGTGCAGCGCCGGCAGGCGATCATGGGCGACGGCATCGGGCATGTGGCGCTGACCGGTGTGGCGCTGGGTTTCCTGCTGAACACGAGCCCGGTGTGGACGGCGGTGCTGGTCGCGGCGGCGGGCGCGGTGGCGATGGAGCTGATCCGCTCGTACGGGCACACGCGCGGTGATCTGGCGCTGGCGATGCTCTTCTACGGGGGCATGGCCGGCGGCGTGCTGCTGATCAACCTGGCGCCAAACGGTTCGACGGCGAACCTGACCACGTACCTCTTCGGTTCTGTGACGACGGTGTCGGACTCCGACGTGGTGGCCATCGTGTGGCTGTCGGTGTTCGTGCTGCTGGTGACGCTGGGGCTGCGGCGCCAGTTCTTCGCGATCTGCCAGGACGAGGAGTTCGCGAAGGTCACCGGGCTGCCGGTGCGGACGCTGAACCTGCTGCTGGCGGTGACGGCGGCGGTGACGGTGACCGTGGCGATGCGCGTGGTGGGGCTGCTGCTGGTCAGTGCGCTGATGGTGATCCCGGTGGCGGCGGCGCAGCAGGCGACGCGCGCCTTCGCGGCGACGCTGGCGGTGGCGGTGGCGATGGGGGTCGTGACGACGCTGTCGGGCACGGTGTTCTCGTACTACGTGGACGTGCCGCCGGGCGCGACGATCGTGCTCTTCGCGCTGGGGCTGTTCTTGCTGGTCACGGCGTTGGCGGTGCCGCTGGCGCGGCTGCGGTCCCGGGCCGGCGGCGAAACCGGCGGCACGGGCGGCGGCACGGGCATTTCCGGGGACGGCGCCCTGGCGGTGAAGGGCGCAGGTGCGCGGGCCGGGGGCGGGTCGCGGTGAGGATGGCGGCGGCAGCAGTGCCCGGTTATGCGGTTGCGGCTGGCACAATGGCGGCTCGTGGGGCGGACAGGGCTTCGAGCGAGCAGCAGGAGGCAAGGGTGACGACCGCAGGTCCCCCGGTACGCGGCCGGTCGACGCGACAGCGGGCGGCGGTGGCCGCGGCGCTGGCGGAGGTCGACGAGTTCCGCAGCGCTCAGGAGCTGCACGACATGCTGCGGCACCGCGGCGAGTCGGTGGGCCTGACGACGGTGTACCGGACGCTCCAGTCGCTCGCGGACGCGGGCGAGGTCGACGTGCTGCGGACGACGGAGGGTGAGGCGGTGTACCGCCGGTGCAGCACCGGTGAGCACCACCACCATCTGGTGTGCCGGATGTGCGGCAAGGCGGTGGAGGTCGACGGTCCTGCGGTGGAGCGCTGGGCGGAGTCGATCGCCTCGGAGCACGGGTTCGCGGACGTGGCGCACACGGTCGAGGTCTTCGGCACGTGCGCGGAGTGCGCGGCGCAGCAGCGCGGCTGAGCAGGCCGGTATCGGGCTGAGCGGTACGGCGCCGGGCGCGCCCCGGCGACGGCCCGGGTCAGCTCGTGTGCGCCTCGTGGCCGATCTCGTCGGGGTCGGTCTCGTTCGGGATGGCGCCGCCGAAGCGGCGGTCGCGGGAGGCGTACTCGACGATGGCGCGCCACAGGTCCCGGCGGTCGAAGTCGGGCCACAGGATGTCCTGGAAGACCATCTCGGCGTAGACGCTCTGCCAGATGAGGTAGTTGGACGTACGCCGCTCGCCGGAGGGCCGGATGAACAGGTCCACGTCCGGCATGTCCGGGTAGTAGAGGTACTTCGCGACGGTGCGCTCGTTCACCTTCTTGGGATCGAGGCGGCCGGCGGCGACTTCGCGGGCGATGGCGGCGGCGGCGTCGGCGATCTCGGCACGGCCGCCGTAGTTGACGCACATGTAGAGGGTCATGGCGTCGTTGCCGCGGGTCTGCTCCTCGGCGATCTGGAGCTCCTCCACGACGCTCTTCCACAGCTTGGGCATGCGTCCGGCCCAGCGGATGCGTACGCCCATGGCGTCGAGTTCGGTGCGGCGGCGGCGGATGACGTCGCGGTTGAAGTTCATGAGGAAGCGCACCTCGTCGGGTGAGCGCTTCCAGTTCTCGGTGGAGAAGGCGTACACGGAGAGGTTCTTCACGCCGATCTCCAGGCAGCCTCTGACGACGTCGAGGACGACGGCCTCGCCGACCTTGTGGCCTTCGGTGCGCGGCAGGCCGCGCTCCTTGGCCCAGCGGCCGTTGCCGTCCATGACGATCGCGACGTGTCCGGGGACCAGCTCGCCGGGCACCTTCGGCGCGCGGGCGCCGGAGGGGTGCGGCTCGGGGGCCTGGTAGGCGCGGCGGTGCCGGGTCAGGGAAGCGCCGCGGATCCCTCGTCGTGCCATGTGCCGTGCTCTCCCGTTCCTCGGCGTGGGCCGTGTCTTTCCCGTCCGGTTCCCGTCCGGTGCTCGTCTTGCTGCTCGGCTGGTGCCCGCCTGCCGCCGGTCTCATGGCGGCCGGGCCGTCCCGGCTACCTTTCGACGTGGCGCAGCGAGCGCAGCCCCCGCTCCAGGTGCCAGTGCAGATAGGCGGCGACGAGGCCGCTGCCCTCCTTGACGTGATGTGCTCCACAGCGGTCGGCGGCGTGCCAGTCGCCGGTCAGGAGTGCGCCGAGCAGCGCGAGTACCTCGGGTGACGGTACGACGCTACCGGGTACGCGGCAATCGCCGCACAGCACTCCCCCCGCGTTGACGGAGAAGAACCGATGGGGCCCGTCGAGGCCGCAGCGGGCGCAGTCGCCGAAGCTGGGGGCGTAGCCGTTGACGGCGAGCGAGCGCAGCAGATAGGCGTCGAGGACGAGCTGGGGGGCGTGGGCGCCGCCGGCGAGGGTGCGCAGGGCGCCGACGAGCAGCAGGTACTGCTGGGTGGCCGGCTCGCCCTCCTGGTCGGTGAAGCGTTCGGCGGTCTCCAGCATGGCGGTGCCGACGGTGTAGCGGGCGTAGTCGACGGCGATGGCGGCGCCGTAGGGGGCGATGGTCTCGGTCTGGGTGCACATGGGCAGGCCGCGGCCGACGAGGTCGCTGCCGCGGGCGAAGAACTGGACGTCGACGTGGCTGAAGGGTTCCAGGCGGGCGCCGAACTTCGATTTGGTGCGCCGTACGCCGCGGGCGACGGCGCGGACGCGGCCGTGGCCGCGGGTGAGGAGGGAGATGATCCGGTCCGCCTCGCCCAGCTTCTGGGTGCGCAGCACGATGCCGTCGTCGCGGAACAGGGTCATGGGCCCATTCTTGCGTACGCGGCCACCGTGCGCGCCCGCGTACGGGCCGGAGGGGGCCGGCCCCGGGCTGTGGCAGCCCGGGGCCGGCCCCTGCGCCCGGACGGGCTACCGGGGGTTGACGGTGTCGAGCGGGAGGCGGAGCTGCTGGCCCTTGGGCACGGCGGCGTTGTCGTTGCGGATGGCGGTCAGCTCGCCCTGGTTGAGGGCGCGATGGTAGATGCGCATGTCGTCGAGGTAGCCGTGGAAGCGGTTGGCACCGTCGAGGCGCTGGCCGATGTCGATGCCGCCGATGCCGAACTCCTTTCCGGCGGTGGGTGAGCCGGGCGGGGCGGCGGCGGAGGCGGAGGCGTCGTCCACGCTGAGGGTGAGCTTGCCGTCGGCGCGCTTGAGGGTCACGAAGTGCCAGGCGTTGTCGTTGTACGCCCCGGGGGTCTGGACGCTGACGGCGGCCTGTTCCATCTGCATGCGGGCGATGACGCGGTTGTTCTGGGGCTCGGCGCGCAGCCAGACGGAGGGGGCGTTGCCGCCGACCCCGTAGGCCCACATGATCGCGTGGGCGCCGCTGGTGCGGCCGTACTTGAACCAGCCGGTCCAGGTGAAGTCGCCGTCGCCGACGTCGAGGGAGTCGTTCCACGGGATCTCGACGCGGGCGTCCACGTGGTCGTCGGCGTTGTCGAGGTAGAGCGACTGACCGAACCGGCCGGGGCGCAGGTAGGAGCTGCCGCGGACGTAGGCGGTGTTGTCGCTGCGGGAGACGTCGGGGGTCGTCGGTCCCGGTTCGGGGGCGGGGGCCTGCGGCGGGTCCTCGTTGGGCTGGTCGAGGAAGGCGTCGTTGAAGCGGGCCCAGCGGATCTGCTCGTACGGGCCGGCGGTGCCGGCTTCGTAGAGCAGGCCGACGCGGTCCTCGGCCAGCTCGACCATGTCGGAGTAGGCGGTGGGGCCCCAGTAGATGACGCGGCCCTGCTCCCAGGACTCCCAGGTGCGGCCGTCGTCGTGGGAGGCGCGTACGGACATGACCTTGCGGTCGGCGGGGTGGGCGGGCAGCGAGGCGAGGGCCTGGTCGCCGTGGCGGAGGGTGGCGCCCTGCACGACCGGGGAGACGAGGTCGGGCGTGGTGACGAAGGGGGCATCGAAGGTGGTGCCCCCGTCGCTGCTGACGGCGGCGGCGCGGTTGCCGGTGTCGGTGCCGCGCTCGTCGCGGGCGGCGGCGTAGACGGAGCCGTCGCTGCGCTCGAAGAGGCTGAGTTCCTGGGGCTTGACGTCCGGCGGCTGGGTGGTGCGGGTGTCGTCGGCGCCGATCTTCCAGTTCAGGCCGCCGTCGTCGCTGTAGAGGAGGTGGGCGCCCAGGCTGCCGTCGAGGCCCTCGTGGTTGGCGCCGACGAGCATGCGGCCGGCGTGCTCGCCGGTGGTGAGCTGGATGCCGTGGCCGGGTCCTGTGGCGTACCAGCGGTCCCACTCGGGCTTGGACAGCTCGTCGGCCATGTTGCGGGCGGGGGTCCAGGTCTGGCCGTTGTCGGTGGAGTGCTGGAGGTAGGGGATGCGGACGGTGTCGTCGCCACCGGGGTTGTGGGTGCTGATCAGGGAGATGCGGCCGGTTTCGCGGTCGACGACCGGGGCGGGGTTGCCGCGGGTGTCGCCGTCGCCGGAGAGGACGACCTGCGGTTCTGTCCAGGTGGCGCCGTTGTCGGTGGAGCGGCGGAGCACGATGTCGATGTCGCCCGCGTCGCCGCAGCTGTTGACGCGGCCTTCGGCGAAGGCGAGGAGGGTGCCGTCGGCGGCCCTGGTGACGGCGGGGATGCGGTAGCAGAAGTAGCCGCCGGTGCCCTGCTGGAAGAGCACTTCCTCACTGAACTCCGGTGCGGCTGCGGTTCTCTGGGGGTTCTGGGGGTCCTGTGCGGTGGCGAGGGGGGCCAGTGCGGTCATTCCGGTGCCGAGGACCGCCGCGCAGGCCGCCAGCGCGGTGGCGCGGCGGGGGCGGAGGCTTCTTCGGCGGGAGCGGCCCTGGGCAGGCGCGAGGCGTGGCTGCATGTGGTGCGTCTCGCTTTCGTCGGTACGTCGGGGCACGTCGGGCACGTGGGGGGACGTGGACGGCGATGAAGGGCCCATGTCCTACGTAGGACGTGGGATGTCCACCGCGTAACGTAAAGCCAGCACTCCGTACGGTCAAGGGTCTGTCGCCAGCTACCCGCCGTTCACCTTCCGCCCATGCCTGCGTCGCTCACCCGACGCCGCGCATCGCCTTCCCCGCACGCGCCTCGATGCCGCGGAAGTGGGTGGTCATCGCGGCACGCACGCGCTCGCGGTCGCGGCCCCGCAGCGCGGCGACGATCTCCTTGTGGCGGCTGGCGGTCGTGCGCGGCGAGGGGTCCTCGGCCCAGCCGCGGACGCCGGCCACGCGGTGGAAGACGTTCCAGAACGCGCCGAGGAGCTGCGGGACCAGGGTGTTGCCCGTCGAGCGGTAGAGGACCTCGTGGAACTCGCGGTCCTCCTCGGGGAAGACCTCGCCCTGCGCGGCGCGGGACTCCATGCGCGCGACGATGGCGTCCAGCGCGTCGAGGTCGGCCTCGGGGATGCCCTCCACCACCCGGCTGACCAGGCCCTCTTCAAGGATCTCGCGGACCTGGAGGATCTCGGTGAGGGCGTGCGCGTCGTCGCCGCCGAGCTGCACCAGGGTGCGGAACGTCAGCCCGTCGGCGAGCGGGGTGAGCGACGCCTCGCCCACATAGGTGCCGTACCCGTGGCGGATCTCGACGATGTCGAGGGCCTGGAGCGCCTTGAGCGCCTCGCGTACGGAGTTGCGGCTCACCCCCAGGTCGTCCATCAACTCGGCTTCTGTGGGCAGCACCGCGCCGGGGCGCAGCCCCCGGTCGAGGATGAGCTGCATGATCTCGCGCTGGATCTGGCCGCCCATGCGCTTCCTGCGGTCCGAACGCGGCTGGGGGTGCTTCAGCTCCTGGGACATGGCAGTATCGTACGCACAAGGAGGGACATCCTACGTGTGCTATGGGAAGCTTATCCGGAAGACGAAGAAGATCCGGGAGTGATGAGCCCCGATTCGTAGCCGATGACGACCAACTGCGCCCGGTCCCGCGCCCCCACCTTGCCCATGATCCGGCTCACATGGGTCTTGGCCGTCAGCGGCGACAGCGCCAGCGCCTCGGCGATCTCGGTGTTGTTCAGCCCGCGCGCCACCAGCATCAGCACCTGCCGCTCGCGCTCCGACAGCGCGCCGATCGCCGCCCCGCCGTGCTGCGGCGCGGCCGGCTCCGGCGCCGCCGGCAGCCGCACCAGGCGCTCGATCAGGCGGGCCGTGGGGCCGGGCGAGAGCAGCGCGTCGCCGGCGGCGACGGTGCGGATGGCCTCCAGCAGCGCCGCCGGCTGGGTGTCCTTGACCAGGAAGCCGGAGGCGCCGGCGCGCAGCGCGGCCATGATGTGCTCGTCGGTGTCGTAGGTGGTGAGCACCAGGACCCGTACGCCCGCCAGGTCCTCGTCCGCGGCGATCAGCCGGGTGGCCTCGATGCCGTCGAGCTCGGGCATCCGCAGGTCCATCACCACCAGGTCGACGCGCTCGCTGCGGGTCAGCGCCACGGCCTCGCGGCCGTTGCCGGCCTCGCCGACGACCTCCATGTCCGCGGCGGAGTCCACGAGCATGGCGAACGCCTTGCGCACCAGGGTCTGGTCGTCGGCGAGGAGGACGCGGATGGGCTGGGCACTCATGCGGTACGGCTCCTGTCGGTGAGGGCGGTACGGGCCCCGGGGCGGTCGGCGGCGGCCGGGTCCGCGGCGGCGCGGTCCGCGGGATCGGCCGCCGCGGACTCCACGGACTCCACGGTCTCGTCGCTCTCGGCTCCGGCGGGTGCGCACGGCAGCACGGCGGTGACCGCGAAGCCCGGGGCGTCCGTGCGGCGGGCCGCCTCCAGGGTGCCGCCGACGCTGCGGGCCCGCTCGCGCATGCCGACGATGCCGTAGCCGGGGCGCGCGGTGCCGCCCGCGGCCGGCCCGGCGGCGGCCTGCGCCGGCACCACGGGACCGTCGTCCACGACGGCGATGCGCAGCGCGCCCGCCCCCTCGTCGTAGGTGACGGAAACCCGCACCTGCACGGCGGAACCGGCGTGCTGCACGGCGTTGGTCAGCGACTGCTGCACGATCCGGTACGCCGCCGCCCCCACCCCCCGCGGCACGTCGCGGGCCGCGTCGGCGACGTCCAGGTGCACCCGCGCACCGCCGGCGCGCGCCGCCGCCGCCAGGTCGGGCAGCCCGTCGAGGCCCGGCGGCGGCCGGGTGCCGTCCACGGAGTCGCCGCCGCGCAGCACCTGCAGCGTGGTGCGCAGTTCGGCGCGGGAGTCGCGGCAGGTGCCGGCGATGCCGTCAAGGGCGTCGGCGAGCGCCGCGCGGTCCAGCCGGCCGGGGTCGGCGACCAGCAGGTGCGCGGCCACCGAGGTCTGCACACCGATGAGGGTGATGCTGTGGGCCAGCAGGTCGTGCAGGTCCTGGGCGATGCGCAGCCGTTCCTCGGCGACCCGGCGGGCGGCGGTCTCCTCCCTTGTGCGTTCGGCCCGTTCGGCGCGTTCGACGATGGCGCCGACGTAGTTGCGGTGCACCCGTACCGCCTCGCCGAAGAGCGCGATGGAGATGACCCAGCCGGAGGTGCGCAGGAACTCGGTGCCCTGGTGGACGTCGCGCAGCGTCAGCATGACCACCGCGGCGACGACCAGTCCGCAGGTGACCAGCAGGGTGCGCACCCGCGGTCCGGCGACCGCGAGGGAGTAGACCGCGACCAGTATCGTGGGCGTCGGCGCGGTGTGGATGTTGGCGAGCGAGTGGTACGGGGCCTCGGGGACGAGCGACAGCACGAAGACGCCCATCGGGTAGTGCCGGCGCCAGGCGAGCAGCGCCACCATGAGCGTCAGCAGCAGCCAGCCCGCGGCGTCGGGCCGGTGCGCCGACTCCTCGACCTTGCCGAACAGCGCCAGACACGCGACGACGACGCCGACGACCGCGGTGAACAGAACGTCCCGGCGCGTCGGCTTCTTCAGCCCCGCCAGCCGGGTCCTCACTGACTGCATGACCACCATCCTCCCGTACGGCTCCGGAGGCGGAGCCCCCCGGTACGGACACGCCGTTCACGCGCGCGAGGCGCGCGCGTGAACGGCGTGCCGGGGCCGTGCTAGCGCACCGCCGCCGCGCCCGCGGGCTCCTGCTCCGGCAGCACGTCGGGGGCGGCCGGCACCGTCTCCTCACGTTTCGACAGCGGGCCCGGCCACCAGACCTTCTTGCCCAGCAGCCAGCTCGCGGACGTCACCAGGTAGGTGCGGACCAGGAACGTGTCCAGCAGGACGCCGACCGCGACGACGAAACCCAGCTCGAACATCATCACCATCGGCATCGTCGCGAGCGCCGCGAACGTCGCCGCCAGCACCAGGCCCGCCGAGGCGATCACGCCGCCGGTGCGGCGCAGCGCGGTGAGCGCCGCGGTGCGGGTGTCGGCGCCCTTGGTCGCCTCCTCGCGCATCCGGTGCAGCAGGAAGATCCCGTAGTCGACACCGAGCGCCACGCCGAAGACGAAGGTCAGCAGCGCCAGTTCACCGCCGATGCCCGGGTAGCCCATGACCGGCTCGAAGACCAGGCCGCCGATGCCCATCGCCGCGCCCCACGACGCCACCACGGCGACGGTGAGGACCAGCGGCGCGACGAGGCTGCGCAGCAGGGCGATGAGGATGACGAGCACGGCGGCCAGGGTGAGGGGGATGACGAGCTTGCGGTCGCCGGAGTTGGCGTCCGCCAGGTCCAGCGCCTCGGCGCTGGGACCGCCGACGAGGGCGTCGGCGCCGTCGACGGCGCCGAGTTCGGCGCGCAGGGCGGCGATCGTACGGTCCTCCCCCGCGGACTGCGGCTGGTCGGCGGCGTAGACGGTGATCTCGCTGTACCCGTTGCCGGAGCGCGCCAGCTCCGCGGAGGCGACGCCCTCCACGCCCTGCGCGGCCGACAGGACGGCGTCCGCCTGCGCATCGTTGGCGATCACGGCGATCCCCTGGGCGCCCTGCTCGGGGAAGGCGACCTTCAGCTTCTCCATCGCGGTGATCGACTCGGGCTTGTCGGTGAAGGAGTCCTCCTGCTTCAGGTTGCCCGGCAGGTTGAACGCACCCATCGCCAGCGCGGCGAGCAGCACCACGCCGCCGGCGAGGATCGCCACCGGGCGGCGGCCCACCGAGGAGCCCAGCCGGTCGAAGAACCCGCGCCGCTTGGGCTCGCTGCCGTAGGCGGGGACGAGCGGCCAGAAGATGCGGCGGCCGAAGAGCACCATCAGCGCCGGCAGCAGGGTCAGCATCACGGCGAGCGCGCACAGCACGCCGACCGCGCCGACCGGGCCGAGGCCCGCGGTGGAGTTGAGGTCCGCGGCCAGCAGGCAGATCAGGCCCGCCGCGACCGTGCCGGAGGAGGCGAGGATCGCCGGGCCGCAGTTCCGTACGGCCGTGAGCATCGCTTCCTGCGGCTCTCTCGTGCGGCGCAGTTCCTCGCGGTACCGGGCGACGAGCAACAGCGCGTAGTCCGTTCCCGCGCCGAAGATGAGCACCGTCATCACCGCGGAACTCATCGAGTTGACGGTCAGGTCGAACGCCTTGATGAGGCCGAAGACGATGGCCATGGCGCTCATCGCCGCCACGCCCACGCAGATCAGCGGCAGCAGCCACAGGACCGGGCTGCGGTAGGTGAGGATCAGCAGGATCGTCACGATGCCCGCGGTGGCGTACATCAGCGTGCCGTCGACCTGTTCGTAGACCGCCTCGGCGTCGGTCTGGAAGCCGGCGGGGCCGCCGAGTTCGACGGACAGGCCCTCGGGGGGATCGGCCACGACCTGGTCGCGGATCTCCTCGACGGCCTCCGTCTGGGCGTCCTCGTCGGGCAGTCCGGTGATCGAGAACGGCAGCATCAGGGTGGTGCCGTCCTCGGACGGTACGGCCTGCGGCGTGCGGTCCTGCGCCGTCTCGTACTCGCCGGCTATCTCGCCGGCGTGCTGCGCGGCGAGTTCACGGTCGGCTGCGGTGATGCCGCCGTCGCGCTGGTAGACGAGGATCCCTTCGAGGGTGTCGCCGCCGGGCAGTTGCCCGGTGATCTCGGCCACCTGGGTGGAGTCGGCGCTCCCGGGCAGGTAGTCGACGGCACGGTCGCGGGTCTCCCCGCCGAGCTGGCCCGCGAACGGCACGGCGATGGCGAGGATCACGATCCACAGGCCGAGCACGGCCCAGGGCAGCCAGCGGCGCCTGGATCTCGCGGCCGGGCCGGACGGCGCTTCGGGTGGTGCGGATACGGCGCCCATAGCGGGCTCTCCCTCCGGGAAGCAACGGGACTCGCCCCAGCTTCCCCCGGGAACCCGGCCCGGTGCTTCGCTCCCGGGTGCGAAACCGCACCTACTTCACGGGGTGACCCCCGCCCGTCATTGCTCCCCGGGGAGTACTCCTACGCACCCTCTGTCAAGACCGCCCTGACGACCGCGCGTTGGGCGTCGGTCAGCCGCGGGTCCGCGAAGTGCGCGGTGCGGCCGGCCGCCGTGAGGCGGTACGCGAAGCCGTCCGGTACGCCCGCGGGCGGGCCGGCGCCGCCCTCCGCGAGCGCCCGCCGGGCCAGGGCCTCCAGGCCGGCCGCGTCCGCGCGGCCGGCCGTGTCCAGGGTCGCCTCGCGGGTCAGACCCGCGAAGCCCCCGGTGCGGGTGACGGTGATGCGCATGCCCCCACGCCTACCCCGCCTGCGGCGGGGCACCCTCCGGGGCGGGGTTCTGCCGCGGCACGGTGGCCTCCGCGTCCGTGGGAACGCCCACCCGCGACCACGCCTTGAGCACCGCCTGCTGCTCGGCCCCGGCGCCGTAGCGGGCCTCGGCGGCGGCGACGGTGGCGGCGGCGAACGCCGTGAAGTCGGCCGTGGGGGTGAGGCTGCCGCCGGTCAGTACGTCGTACCAGATGCGGCCCGCGCGCTCCCAGGCGTTGCCGCCGAGGTCGGAGGCCAGCAGGTAGAAGGCGTGGTTGGGGATGCCGGAGTTGATGTGGACGCCGCCGTTGTCGGCGGTGGTGTCGACGTAGTCCGCCATCGTCGCCGGCTGCGGGTCCTTGCCGAGGACGTCGTCGTCGTACGCGGTGCCGGGGGCCTTCATCGAGCGCAGCGCCTCGCCGGTGACGGTGGGGGCGAGGATGCCGGCGCCGATGAGCCAGTCGGCCTGGTCCGCGGACTGGCCGAGGGCGTACTGCTTGACGAGGGAGCCGAAGACGTCGGAGACCGACTCGTTGAGGGCCCCGGACTGGCCGGAGTACTCCAGGTTCGCGGTGTACTGGGTGACGCCGTGCGCCAGCTCGTGGCCGATGACGTCCACGGCGATCGTGAAGTCGAGGAACACCTCGCCGTCCCCGTCGCCGAAGACCATCTGCCCGCCGTCCCAGAAGGCGTTGCCGTACTCCTCGCCGTAGTGGACGGTGGCGTCGAGCGGCAGCCCGGCGCCGTCGACGGAGTCGCGCTGGAAGCCCGTGAGGAACAGCTCGAAGGTGGCGCCGAGACCCGCATGGGCGCGGTTGACGGTGGCGTCCCTGCTGGCCCCGTCACCCTCTTCGTGGACCTTCGTGCCGGGCAGGTCCTGGGTGTGCTGCGCGTCGTAGACCGTGCGCTTCGGCTTGGCGTCCTCCCGTGCCGTGCGCGCGGCGGGCGGGGCCACGAGGCTGCGGACGGCGGTGGTGCGGCGGGTGCGCTGCTGTGCGTCGCGCTCCAGGGTGCGGCGCGCGCGGGCGGACAGGGCCGCGTTGTCCGCGCGGGCCAGCTTGTCCAGCATGTGGGGCGGCACGATGGTGCAGAACACGGGGTTACGTGAGATGGCGTCCATGACCGCAATGTGGCACTAAGTAGTCAACTTGTCACTCACCGAAGCGGATTGTTAGCGATTTCGAGTGGCGTGGTCCCCCGCGGGGTCTCGCATCGTGATACTGATCGGCCGGCGCCATCGCGGCTGGGCTACATTGGTCGGCATCGTGCGTTACGGGCTGCTTCTTCTTAGCCGCCGCGGCGAGGGTCTGCTGTCGTAGACCGACCCCCTCCCCGCGGAGTCCGGTGCTGCCACCCGTCGGTCGACGACCAGCTCGCGCGAAGGAGCCCACGCCACCATGGACCACCCCGGTAACGCCGTCGGCCGCGGTACGCCCGTCACCGCCGCCACCATCCGCCAGCAGCCCTCCGGCATGCCGGTGCACCGCTACCGCCCGTACGACGCCGTCGACATCCCCGACCGCACCTGGCCCGCGGGCCGCATCACCCGCGCCCCCCGGTGGCTCTCCACCGACCTGCGCGACGGCAACCAGGCCCTGATCGACCCCATGTCGCCGGCGCGGAAACGCGCCATGTTCGACCTCCTGGTACGCCTGGGCTACAAGGAGATCGAGGTCGGCTTCCCGTCCTCCGGGCAGACCGACTTCGACTTCGTACGCTCCATCATCGAAGACGGCGCCATCCCCGAGGACGTGACGATCTCCGTCCTGACCCAGGCGCGCGAAGAGCTGATCGAGCGCACCGTCGCGTCCCTGCAGGGCGCCCGCCGCGCCACCGTCCACCTGTACAACGCCACCGCGCCCGTCTGGCGCGAGGTCGTCTTCCGCGGCTCGCGCGACGCGGTGAAGCAGATCGCCGTGGACGGCACCCGGCTGGTCGTGGAGTACGCCGAGAAGCTGCTCGACGACCGCACCGTCTTCGGCTACCAGTACAGCCCGGAGATCTTCACCGACACCGAGCTGGACTTCGCGCTGGAGGTCTGCGAAGGCGTCATGGACGTCTGGCAGCCCGAGGACGGCCGCGAGATCATCCTCAACCTGCCGGCCACCGTGGAGCGCTCCACGCCCTCCACCCACGCCGACCGCTTCGAGTGGATGTCGCGGAACCTGACCCGCCGCGAGCACGTCTGCCTGTCCGTCCACCCGCACAACGACCGCGGCACCGCCGTCGCCGCCGCCGAGCTGGCGCTCATGGCCGGCGCCGACCGCATCGAGGGCTGCCTGTTCGGCCAGGGCGAGCGGACCGGCAACGTCGACCTCGTCACCCTGGGCATGAACCTGTTCTCGCAGGGTGTCGACCCGATGATCGACTTCTCGGAGATCGACGAGATCCGGCGCACCTACGAGTACTGCAACCAGATGGAGGTCCACCCCCGCCACCCCTACGTCGGCGACCTCGTCTACACCGCCTTCTCCGGCTCCCACCAGGACGCCATCAAGAAGGGCTTCGAGGCGATGGAGGCCAGGGCCGAGCAGAGCGGCAAGCCCGTCGAGGAGCTGGAGTGGGCGGTGCCGTACCTGCCCATCGACCCCAAGGACGTGGGCCGCTCCTACGAGGCCGTCATCCGCGTCAACTCGCAGTCCGGCAAGGGCGGCGTGGCGTACGTGCTCCAGCACGACCACAGCCTCGACCTGCCGCGGCGCATGCAGGTGGAGTTCTCCCGCATCATCCAGGCCAAGACCGACGCCGAGGGCGGCGAGGTCACGCCCGCGCAGATCTGGGACGTCTTCCGCGACGAGTACCTGCCCAACCCCGCCAACGCCTGGGGCCGCATCCAGCTCAAGGGCGGGCAGACGACGACCGACCGCGACGGCGTCGACACCCTCACCGTCCGGGCCGACGTGGACGGCGCCGAGACCACCCTCGTCGGCACCGGCAACGGCCCGATCTCCGCGTTCTTCCACGCCCTGCAGGGCGTGGGCATCGACGCCCGGCTCCTGGACTACCAGGAGCACACGATGAGCGAGGGCGCCAGCGCACAGGCCGCCTCCTACATCGAGGTCGCCGTGGACGGCAAGGTGCTGTGGGGCATCGGTATCGACGCCAACACCACGCGCGCGTCGCTGAAGGCCGTCGTCTCCGCGGTCAACCGCGCCGCCCGCTGACACCCGGAACACCCCGGGTCGTCCCCGGAACACCCCGGAACACCCCGGAGCACGCCCGGAGCGCCGAAGCGCCCCGTGCGCCGTCCGTACGCGGACGGGGCGCGGGGCGCGGCTCGTTCACACCGCCTTGACGTGCGCGAGGGCTGACGATGTCCGCCGGTGTGGTTAGCATCACGTCAGCGCGGCAGCGTTGCCGAAGCGTGAGGGAGGTCGACGTGACGCATATCTTCCGCCGGTTCGCCGGCGTGCGGACGTCCTGGCACACCGAGTCCGACGGTGAGTTCTTCTGCCCCGGCTGCGGCGGCGACCGCACCTGCCTCCGGCGCACCGGCAGAAGGCGGTTCACCGTCCTCGGCGTGCCCGTGCTCTCCCGCGGCACCGCGGGACCCGTCGTCGAATGCGCCGACTGCGGCGGCCACTTCGGCCTCGGCGCCCTGGCCGAACCCACCTCCACGCGCTTCGCGCTGCTGCTGCGCGACGCCACCCACGCCGTCGCGCTCGCCGTCCTCCACGCCGGCGGCACCTCCTCCCCCGCCGTACGCTGCACCGCCGTCACCGCGGTGCGCACCGCGGGCTACGACGACTGCACCGAGGAGCAGTTGCTGACGCTGCTGGCCGCCATCGAGGCCGACTCCGGGCGGATGCCCGACCTGTGCCCGGACCTCCCGCCGGAGCAGCGGAACTTCGAGGCGGAGCTGCGCGAGACGCTCGCGCCGCTGGCGCCGCACCTGGTGCCCGCCGGGCGGGAGTCGATCCTGCTCAGCGGCGCGCGCATCGCGCTTGCGGACGGGGCGTACACGCCGCCGGAGTGGGAGACGCTGGCCGTCGTCGGGGACGCGCTGATGCTGACCGCCTCGGACGTCGAGCGGCTGCTGACCTCCGCGCGCATGCCGTCCTGAGAGGCGCGGCGCGGCCCTCGGGTACGGAACGGCCCGGCGCGTACCGCACGTGCCCGTGACCCGTACGGCACGGGCGCACGCCCCCGTACAGGGCGGGCCCGCCCGGCTCGTACGGGACGCGCGCGGGACCCCGGTGCCTCCGCG
This sequence comes from Streptomyces sp. CNP082, assembly GCF_059570535.1. Classification (NCBI taxonomy): domain Bacteria; kingdom Bacillati; phylum Actinomycetota; class Actinomycetes; order Kitasatosporales; family Streptomycetaceae; genus Streptomyces; species Streptomyces sp. CNP082. The sequence continues at coordinate 86,415 of NZ_JCANSZ010000008.1, read as the reverse complement.
CGCCCCCGCGCTCAGAACCCCAGCCGCCGCAGCTTCTTCGGGTCCCGCTGCCAGTCCTTGGCGACCTTCACGTGGATGTCCAGATACACCGGCGTGCCCAGCAGCGCCTCGATGTGCCCGCGGGCCTTGGTGCCGATCTCCTTCAGCCGCTTGCCCTTCGGCCCGATGACGATGCCCTTCTGGCTGTCCCGCTCGATGAACAGATTGGCGTGGACGTCCAGCAGCGGCCGGTCCGCCGGGCGGTCCTCGCGCGGCTCCATCTCGTCGACCACCACCGCGATCGAGTGCGGCAGCTCGTCCCGTACGCCCTCCAGAGCCGCCTCCCGGATCAGCTCGGCGACCATCACCTGCTCCGGCTCGTCGGTCAGCTCCCCGTCCGGGTACAGCTCCGGGCCCTCCGGCAGCAGCGGCACCAGCAGGTCGGCGAGCAGGCCGACCTGCTTGCCCTCGACCGCCGAGACCGGCACCACCTCGGCCCACTCGAAGCCCAGGTCCTTCGCCATCCGGTCCACGGCCACGAGCTGCGCCGCGACGGTGTCGGAGTCGGCCAGGTCCGTCTTGGTGACGACGGCGACCTTCGGGGTACGCCGCAGCCCGGCCAGCTCGGCGGCGATGAACCGGTCGCCGGGGCCGGCCTTCTCGTTCGCCGGCACACAGAAGCCGATCACGTCGACCTCGGCCCAGGTGGCGCGCACCGCGTCGTTGAGCCGCTGGCCCAGGAGCGTGCGCGGCTTGTGGTACCCGGGGGTGTCGACGAGCACGAGCTGCGCGTCGGGGCGGTGGACGATGCCGCGCACGGTGTGCCGGGTCGTCTGCGGCCGGCTGGAGGTGATGGCCACCTTCTGGCCGACCAGCGCGTTGGTCAGGGTCGACTTGCCGGCGTTGGGCCGGCCGACGAAGCAGGCGAAGCCGGAGCGGTGCCCGGTGTCAGGGGTGGTCATGGGGAGCATTCTCCCCGACCGCCGGCCGGCCCCGACCGCCGCTCCGGTCCCGGCGCCCGCCGGGGCGCCCCCGCCCGAGTGCCCCCCGGGTGCTACGCGTCCAGCAGCCGCGCCCCACCCTCCGGAGCCAGCCCCGCGAGGATCCCGTCGATCCGCGCCAGGGTGTCCGGGTGCAGCTCGACGCGGGCCGCCGCCACGTTCTCCTCAATGTGCGCCGGCGTCCGGCTGCCCGGGATGGGCACGACGTGGTCGTCCTGGTGCAGCAGCCAGGCCAGCGCAAGCTGCCCCGGGGTGAGCCCCAGGTCGGCCGCGACCGCGCGCAGCGGCGCGAAGCGGTCGTGGTTGGTCTTGAGGTACGCGGCGTCGAAGGCGCCGATGTTGCGGCGGAAGTCGCCGTCCGCGACGTCCGTCACGGAGCCGGTGAGGAAGCCCGTACCCAGCGGCCCCCAGGCGACGACGCCCACGCCCAGCTCGCGCGCCGCGGCGTGCAGCTCCGCGTCGACCGGCGTCCACATCGACCACTGCGCCTGCACCGCGGTGACCGGGTGCACGGCGTGGGCGCGGCGCAGCTGCTCTGCGGTGACGTTGGACAGTCCCAAGTGGCGGACCTTGCCCTCGGCGACCAGCTCGGCCATGGCGCCCGCCGTGTCCTCGATCGGCACCGCCGGGTCGGGGTAGTGCACGTAGTACAGGTCGATGCGGTCGGTCCGCAGATTGCGCAGCGAGCTCTCGGCGTAGCCGCGTACGTACCGCGGCTCGGCGTTGACCGTCAGGCTGCCGAAGGCGTAGTTGACGGGAGTCGTGCGCCCCCCGGCGCCCTCGGGGAGGCTGAGCCCGAACTTCGTCCCCAGCACCACCTCGTCGCGCCTCCCGGCCAGCGCCCGGCCGATCAGGCGCTCGTTGTGGCCGCCGGGTCCGTAGGCGTCGGAGGTGTCGACATGGACGGCGCCGGCGTCGAGGGCGGCCCGTATCGCCGTGACGCCGCGGTCGTCGTCGGTCTCGCCGTACACGCCGGGTGAGAGCACCATCGCGCCGTAGCCGATGGCCGGGGACTCCAGGGAGCCGAGGGTGCGGGCGGGAACGGTGTTCGAAGCTGTCGTCATGCCCGCAAGCCTCCGCGGAATTCGATGGCGGCGTCCAAGACCTACGGCTATAACCGGTGGCTATGGACGTACACGTACGCGACCTGCGCTATTTCACGGCGGTCGCGGAGGAGCTGAGCTTCACGCGCGCCGCCGAGCGGCTGTACGTCTCCCAGCCCGCGCTGTCCAAACAGGTCCGGGCGCTGGAGCGGCAGCTCGGCTTCCCCCTCTTCGAGCGGCGGGCGCGCACCGTCGCGCTCACCCCGCAGGGCGCGGCGCTGCTGCCGGCGGCGCGGGAGCTGACGGCGGGCTGGGCCGAGGCGGTACGGGCCGCGCGGGCCGCCGGGCCCGCCGGGTCGCTGGCCGTGGGCATGCAGACGGCGGTGGGGCGTGACCTGCAACGGGAGGTGCTGGGCCGGTTCCGCGAGCAGGGCTGGCGGATCTCGCTGCGGCTGGTCACCTGGGAGGACCCCACCGCGGGGCTGGCCGGCGGGGGCGCCGACGCGGCGTTCTGCTGGCTGCCGGTGCCGGGGGTGGGCACGGAGCTGACGGCGAAGGTCCTCGTACGCGAGGAGCGCTGGGTGGCGCTGCCGCTGAACCACCGGCTGGCCGGCCGGACGGAGGTGGCCTTCGCGGAGCTGCTCGACGAGCCGTTCGTGGCGCTGCCGCGGTCGGCGGGCCCGCTGCGCGACTTCTGGCTGGCCACGGCGGAGCGGGACGGGCGGGAGCCCGTGGTGGCGCTGGAGGCGTCGTCGCCGGAGGAGGTCTTCGAGGCGGTGGGCGCGGGTCTTGGCGTGGTCCTGCTGGCGGAGGGCAACGCGCGGCTGTACCCGCGGCCGGACCTGGTGTCCGTGCCGGTACGGGGGCTGGCGCCGTGCGAGCTGGCGCTGGTGTGGCGGGCGGACGACGGGCGGCGGGAGGTCGCGGAGTTCGCGGCGGCGTTCCGGGAGGCACCGCCGGCGGCGTAGCCGCGGGCCCCGTACCGGCAGGAACCCGTATCCGCGGGGCCCCGCGGTACCGCAGTGGGCCCTGAGCAGCCGCCCCCGCGTCTCCCACACGTCTGGCGTACCGTCCTCGAAACTCACTGGCCACAGCCGCACCTCACCCCGTTACGATGGCGTCAGGGCCTGCGCGTGGAGCAGGCGCCGGGACCCCGGGGCGTGGTCCGTCCGGCGGGCCCCCTCACAGTTACGCGAGCGAAGAAGTGGGATGAGATTCAGGCCCGAGGGCCGGCCCATGACACAGACACCCGTAAGCCGCACCCCCGAAGAGGGACAGGCCCGCGCCCACATCACCATCCCGGCAAAGCACCCCATGGTGACGGTGCTGGGCTCCGGAGACGCCCTCCTGCGGGTCATCGAGAAGGCGTTCCCCTCCACCGACATCCACGTCCGGGGCAACGAGGTCAGCGCCGTCGGCGCCGCCGAGGAAGTCACCCTCGTCCAGCGTCTCTTCGACGAGATGCTCCTCGTCCTGCGCACCGGAGCCCCCATGACGGAGGACGCGGTGGAGCGGACGATCGCCATGCTCAAGTCCGACCGCGACGACGAGGCCGGCGGCCACCACGCCCCCTCCGAGGTCCTGACGCAGAACATCCTGTCCAACCGCGGCAAGACGATCCGCCCGAAGACGCTCAACCAGAAGCGCTACGTCGACGCCATCGACAAGCACACCATCGTCTTCGGCATCGGCCCCGCCGGCACCGGCAAGACGTACCTCGCCATGGCCAAGGCGGTCCAGGCCCTGCAGTCCAAGCAGGTCAACCGCATCATCCTGACCCGCCCCGCGGTCGAGGCCGGCGAACGCCTCGGCTTCCTGCCGGGCACGCTGTACGAGAAGATCGACCCGTACCTGCGCCCGCTGTACGACGCCCTGCACGACATGCTGGACCCGGACTCGATCCCGCGCCTGATGGCGGCCGGCACGATCGAGGTGGCGCCGCTGGCATACATGAGGGGCCGGGCGATGCCGCTCTTCACCAAGGTGCTCACCCCGGACGGCTGGCGCCCGATCGGCGACCTCCAGGTCGGTGACCTGGTGATCAGCTCCAGTGGCGAGCCGACCCCGGTGCTGGGGGTGTATCCCCAGGGTGAGAGGGACATCTACCGCGTCACCGCGCAGGATGGTTCGTGGACGCTGTGCTGCGGCGAGCACCTGTGGACGGTCAGGACCGCCTCGGACAAGCGTCGCAACAAGCCGTGGCGGGTCCTGGAGACCCAGGAGATGATCGGCAACCTGCGTACCGCACACGCGCGCAGGTACGAGCTGCCGCTGCTGACCGGACCGGCGCAGTTCCCGGCCCGCGACGTGCCGATGGACGCGTACGCGCTGGGCCTGCTGCTCGGCGACGGCTGCATCACGGGCGCCACCACGCCGGCGTTCTCCACTACCGATCCGGAGCTGGTACCGGCCCTGGAAGCGGCCCTGCCGGGCGTCACGGTTCGGCGGAAGGGGCCCGTGGACTACGTCCTCAACCGCGAGACGGCGCCCGGCGACGTCATCACGCTGGAGAACCCCGTCACCCGGGACCTGCGGACACTCGGTCTGCTCGGCTCGCGGTCGGTCTCCACGTTCGTGCCCGACGACTACCTGTACAACACACCCGAAGTCCGTCTGGCCCTTCTCCAGGGCCTGCTCGATACCGATGGAGGTCCGGTCACTCAGTCTGACCGGACGTGCCGGATTCAGTACACGACAACGTCAACCCTGCTCCGCGACGACATCATCTCCCTTGTCCAGTCCCTGGGCGGCGTCGCCTGCACCCGTCGCCGGGCGGCCGAAGGCCGGAAGCCCGGGCGGGCACGGGGTCGCGACGTGCACCACCGCCGCGACGCGCACATCGTCGACATCCGGCTCCCCGAAGGCATCGAGCCCTTCCGGCTCGCGCGCAAGCGCGAGAAATACCACGCCGCCGGTGGTGGCGGCCGTCCGATGCGGTTCATCGACAGCATCGAGCCGGCGGGCCGCGAGGAGACCGTGTGCATCCAGGTGGCGGCGGAGGATTCGCTGTACGTGACGCAGGACTACCTGCTCACGCACAACACGCTGAATGACGCGTTCATCATCCTCGACGAGGCGCAGAACACGAACGCCGAGCAGATGAAGATGTTCCTCACCCGGCTCGGGTTCAACTCGAAGATCGTCGTCACCGGTGACGTCACCCAGGTCGACCTGCCGGGCGGGACCAAGAGCGGGCTGCGTCAGGTGCAGGGCATCCTGGACGGCGTGCAGGACGTCCACTTCTCCACTCTCACCAGCAAGGACGTCGTCCGGCACAAGCTGGTGAGCCGGATCGTCGAGGCGTACGACAAGTACGACGTCAGAACCGGCGTCGACAGGAACGGCAGGGCCTAGACCCGTGTCCGTCGAGGTCAACAACGAATCCGGGGTCGAGACCGACGAGGAGGCCGTGCTCGACGTCGCGCGGTACGCGCTCGCGCGGATGCGGGTCCATCCGCTCTCCGAGCTGTCCGTGATCCTCGTCGACCCCGCCGCGATGGAGCAGTTGCACGTGCAGTGGATGGACGAGCCGGGGCCGACGGACGTGATGTCGTTCCCCATGGACGAGCTGCGCCCGCCCGCCAAGGACGACGAGGAGCCCGTGCAGGGGCTCCTCGGTGACATCGTGCTCTGTCCCGACGTCGCCCGCCGGCAGGGCGCCGCGGCGCCCACCGGCCACTCCATGGACGAGGAACTCCAGTTGCTCACGGTGCACGGGGTGCTGCACCTCCTCGGCTACGAGCACGAGGACCCCGCGGAGAAGGCCGAGATGTTCGGCCTGCAGAAGGCGATCGTCGACGGCTGGCGCGCGGAGCGCGGCGTGACCGGGCCGTCACCGGCGCCCACGGAGCGATGACCGCCCGGCTGATCGCCGCGGCGGTCGTGCTCGTGGGGGTCGGCTGGCTGGCGTCGTGCGCGGAGACCGCGCTGGCGCGCACGACGCGGATCGCCGCCGAGGACGCGGTACGGACCGGGCGGCGCGGTTCGGCGAAGCTGCTGGCGGTGACGTCGGACCCGGTGCGCTATCTGAACGTCGCGCTGCTGGTGCGGGTCGGCTGCGAGACGGCGGCGGGCGTGTTCGTCACGTACGGCTGCCTGCGCTACTTCGACCGCACCTGGGAGGCGCTGACGGTCGCGATCGGCGCGATGGTCCTCGTCTCGTACGTCGCGATCGGCGTCTCGCCGCGCACGATCGGACGGCAGCATCCGGTGGTGACCGCGACGGCCGCCGCGTACGTGCTGCTGCCGCTGGCGCGCGTGATGGGCCCGGTGCCGCGGCTGCTGATCCTCCTCGGCAACGCGCTGACGCCGGGGAAGGGCTTCCGCCAGGGTCCGTTCGCCTCGGAGGCGGAGCTGCGCGCGATGGTGGACCTGGCGGAGAAGGAGTCGCTGATCGAGGACGAAGAGCGGCGGATGGTCCACTCCGTCTTCGAGCTCGGCGACACGCTGGTGCGCGAGGTGATGGTGCCGCGCACGGACGTGGTGACCATCGAGCGGTACAAGACGCTCCGGCAGGCGCTGACGCTCGCGCTGCGCTCGGGCTTCTCGCGGATCCCGGTGACGGGCGAGAGCGAGGACGACGTCGTCGGCGTGGTGTACCTGAAGGATCTGGCGCGGAAGGTGCACATCAGCCGGGAGGCCGAGGCGGAGCTGGTGTCGACGGCGATGCGGCAGGCGGCGTTCGTACCGGACACCAAGAAGGCCGCGGACATGCTGCGGGAGATGCAGCAGCAGCGGATCCACGTGGCGGTCGTCATCGACGAGTACGGGTCGACGGCGGGGATCGTGACGATCGAGGACATCCTGGAGGAGATCGTCGGCGAGATCACCGACGAGTACGACCAGGAGCTGCCGCCGGCGGCGGAGCTGGGCGGTGGCCGCTACCGGGTCACGGCCCGGCTGGACATCGGCGACCTGGGCGAGCTGTACGACCTGGAGCTGGACGACGAGGACGTGGAGACGGTCGGCGGGCTGCTCGCGAAGCAGTTGGGGCGGGTGCCGATCGCGGGGGCGACGGCGGAGGTCGACGTGACGCACGACGCCTCCGACCCGGGGCTGCGGGCGCTGCGGCTGACGGCGGAGTCGCCGGCGGGGCGGCGGAACAAGATCGTGACGGTGCTGGTGGAGCCGGTGCGGGAGGCGGAGACGGAGGCGGAGGAGCGGGGGTAGGGGTACGGCACGGGCGTACGCCCCGGTCCGTACACCGCGGTCCGTACGGCACGGACGTCCGCCCCGGCCCGTACGCCGTGCGCGACGGCCCCCGTACGGGGAGGCGCGGGCCCGGCGTCTTCCGCCCGCCGGCCCCGCGCCCCCCGCCTTTCCCGGCTACGCCGCCGCGCGCGCGGCCCCGCGGCGCAGGCCCACCGCGACCAGCAGCGCCACCGTGACCAGCACCGCCGCGTCCGCCGCCAGGCCCATCCGCAGGCCGTCGAGCAGCCCGCTCTGGCTCGCCGCCAGCGCGCTGAGCAGCGGGATGCCGACGGTCAAGCCGAGCTGCTGGGCACTGGTGACGACGCCGGTGGCGAGGCCCTGCTGCTCGTTCGGCACCCCGGAGGTCACGGTCAGCCCGTACGCGACGATCGCCCACAGGTGGAAGAACGCGGCGACCGCGCCGAAGACGATGACCAGCCACACGCCCGCCGCCGAGTCGCCGATGAGCACCAGCGGCGCGGTGGTCACGCCCTGCAGCAGCAGCCCGGCCTGGAGCGTGCGGTGTGCGCCCCAGCGGGCCACCAGCCGGGGCGCGACGGTGCCGCCGGCGGCGGCGGTCAGGCCCATGACGCCGAAGATCAGCCCGGTGCCGAGGGCGCTGATGCCGCGGATCTCCTGGAGTTAGAGGGTGCCGAGGAAGACGACGGAACTCATCATCGAGAACGTGGCAAGACCGCCGAGCGCGCCCCACCCCACCGTCGGGCGGCGCAGCAGCGGCAGCGACACCAGCGGCTCTTCTGTCCTGGCCTCGACGGCCGCGAACGCGACGAGCAGCGCGGCGCCGACGGCGAGGGTGACGGGCACGTCGGGCCTGCCGAAGCCGTGCTCGCCGGCCGTGGACAGGGCGTAGATCAGCGCGAGGAGGCCGCCGGTGACGGTGGCGGCGCCGGGGATGTCGAGCCGGGGACGGCGGTCGGGGCGGCTCTCGGCGAGCACTCCGGGCGCCACGGCCAGCACGGCGACGGCGGCGACGGCGAGCAGCGCCATCGTGGAGCGCCAGCCGAACGCCTCGGTGAGTACGCCGCCGAGGAGCATGCCGGCGGTGAAGCCGAGCGCCATGATGCTGCCCATGATGCTCAGCGCCCGGGAGCGCTGCGGGCCTTCGGGGAAGCCGGTGGTCAGCAGGGCCATGCCGGTGGGGACGAGGGCGGCGGCGCCGAGGCCCTGGAGGGCGCGGCCGGCGAGGAACGTCGCGGGGTTCCACGCGAGCGTGGCGAGGACAGACGCGACGGCGAAGACGGTGAGGCCGGTGAGGAAGAGCCGGCGGCGGCCGTAGAGGTCGCCGATGCGGCCGAAGAGGAGCAGGAAGCCGCCGGAGGGCAGGGCGAAGGCGGTGACGGCCCACTGCAGGCTGGCCTGGCCGAGGCCGAGGTCGGCGCCGAGTTCGGGGAGGGCGACGTTGAGGATGGAGAAGTCGAGCGCGACCATGAACTGGGACGCGCACAGGAGGAGGAGCACCAGCCGGGCTCGGCCGGTGAAGCGGACGGGGGCGGCGGCCGGGCCGGCCGCGGTGCCGGCCGGCGCGGGTTCGCCGGCGGTGGCGGTGGCCGTCTTCTCGTGGGCGGCCGGGGCCGTGGTCTCGGATGGCATGGGAACAGAGTCCGGCGGCCCTGGGTTTGCTGGGGAGCGGGAACTTATCCTGGTGGCCGTACCACCAGCTACGGACGAGGGGGATCCATGGCAGCGACCGTCACACCGTCCGCGGGCGGCACGAGGTCCCGCAGGCACCGGGAGCTGCGCGAGTTCCTGATGACCCGCCGGGCGCGGGTGAGCCCCGCCGAGGCGGGGCTGCCGGACGGCGGCGCCCGGCGCCGTACGCCGGGGCTGCGCCGCGAGGAGGTCGCGGTGCTCGCGGGCGTGGGGGCCAGTTGGTACCAGTGGCTGGAGCAGGGACGGGACATCACGGTCTCGCCGCAGGTGCTGGACGCGGTGGCGCGGGTGCTGCGGCTGAGCGCCGTCGAGCGGCGGCATCTGTACGTGCTGGCTGGACTGAACCCGCCGGCCCGGACGGCGGAGTACGACCCGGACCATCTGTGCGACGAGCTGAAGCGGGTCATCGACAGTTGGATGCCGCTGCCGGGGCACATCATGGACGCGTACTGGAACACGATCGCGCACAACGACGCGGCGGCCATGATCTTTGGGATGCGGCCGGAGATCTCCGAGAACTGCCTGGTCAACTTCTTCACCGACCCCGTGTACCGGTCCCGTTCGACGCGCTGGGCGCAGACGGCTCCGATCGTGGTCGCGGAGTACCGGGCGGCGATGGCGGAGCGGCTGGACGACGAGGGCTTCCAACTGGTCGTCGACGGGCTGGCGGAGGAGAGTGAGGAGTTCCGCGCGCTGTGGAGCAGCGGGGACGTGGCCGCCGCCGGGCAGACGGCGAAGGAGGTCGAGCACCCGGTCGCGGGCACGCTTTTCCTGGTGAGCACGCATTTGCAGTTGCCGGCCCGGCCGGATCTGACGATCGTGCTGCACAACGCGGTGGAGGGCACGGGCACGGCGGAGAAGCTGCAGTGGCTGACGACCCCGGAGGGCCGCCGCGAGGGCCTGCGGCGCATCGCGGGCTGACGGCCGCCCTTACTCTCCCCCACCCCCGCCGCTGGCCCTGGCGCTGGAGGAGCTGGCGTTCGCCGCCACCGGGCTCTTGGCCGGGCGCGTACGGGAGTTGACCGGTGGGTTCAGCGGCGTAGGTCCCGGTATCCGCCCAGCGTGCGCAGCGCGCTGATCAGCGTCGGCCGGTATCCCGGACAGACCTGCTCACCCCGCCGAGGACGCCCACGGCCTGGAGCAAGCCGGGGAATCCCCGCTCGAACTCCTCGAAACGCAGGGCATTCATCCGGCGGCGCCCCTGGTTGTACTGACTGAGGATCCCCGCCTCGCGGAGCACCCGGAAGTGGTGGCTCAGCGTCGAGGGCGCCAGGTCGAGGCCGAACGTTCCGCAGGCCCTTTCACCCTCGGCTGCCAGCAGACGCACGATCTCGCGCCGCGCCGGATCGGCCAGCGCCTTCAGCACGTCGTCCAGCGACACTTCACCGACAGGCGGCTGATCCAGCGGCTCCCAGCGGCCCGTCAGCATCGTGGCCCCACCCTTCCGAGACATGACGGCATTTCTTCGACAGTCCTTGAAGAGTACAACCCCCTTCCCTTACTCTTCGATACCTGTCGAAGAGATTGGACCACCGTGAACCACCCATTCCATCCCCCGCCTCGACGCCCCACCAGGTCTGCTACCCGCGCCGCCTTGGCCGCCATCGCGACCGCGCTGCTCACCGGGGCACTCGCCGCTCCCTCCGCGGCCACCCCCGCGCTGCCTGACCCCGCCCCGGGCGGTCCCGCCCACCCTGTGGAGCCGGAGGTCGAGGGCCCGGCCAACATCGACACGCTCGACGCCGCCGTACGACCCGACGGCGGCACCCGCGACGGCATCCTCGTCACCTTCGACCGCCGCAGCAGCACCGCCTCCGGCGAGAAGCCGGCCGCGCCGGGCCGCTTCGTCTTCCTCTTCGACAAGTCCATCAGCTTCCACCCGGAGCACTTCCCCACCTGCGACCGCGAGACCATCGAGACGGCCGGCCCCGCCGCCTGCCCTCCGGAGTCCCTGGTGGGCACCGGTCGGGCGGAGACGTACGGGCAGGACGGCGCGGCCGAGGTGAAGGTCTTCAACACCACCTACAACGGCGACGGACGCGGCGTGCTCATCACCATCCCGGCGACGGGCGCGATCTTCGAGAACACCCTCGAACGGGTCTCTGTGCCCTACCGGCCTGACTACCGCTGGGCGTTCGACGAGCTGATCGTGCCAAGTAGCATCTCGCCCCAGGAACGACCGGCGAGCAGCCGGTTCACAGTCGAGTTCGGCGCCACCCGCGAGGCGAACGGGACCACCTACAGCTTCGCGGAGAGCACCGCCCCGCCCGGCCGGCCCCTGGACTTCGGGCTGTGGAGCCGGTTCGTCACCGGCCAGGTCGTCCTGCCCACGGCCCGCGGCTGAGCCCTGACCGGTCCGGCCCGGGACCGGCCCTCGTCTCACGGAGGCGTTCAACGTGCTCGACTGCCGGAACCGACTCACAGGCGCCAAAGTCGACGTGCTGTGAACGGCATCGCAGGGGGATGGACGACGGCGGGAGGGCCTGCGGAGCGTCGCGGGCTGAGGGCCCGGGGTGGGCCGGTCGGGCGGGGACGGCGGGTGGTTCGTATGCTCGGCGGTATGAGCGAGAGCAGCCCGCTGGACCCCGAGGACCGCAAGATCATCACCCTGGCCCGCAGTACGCGTGCGCGCAACGCCGTGCCGGAGGGCGCGGCGGTACGGGACGAGACCGGCCGCACCTACGTCGCCGGCACCGTGGCGCTGGACTCCCTGCCGCTGACCGCGCTCCAGACGGCCGTGGCGATGGCCGTCGCCAGCGGGGCCACCTCGCTGGAGGCCGCGGCGGTCGTCACCGAGGCGGCGGCCCCGGCGGACGCGGACCTCGCGGCCGTCCGCGACCTCGGCGGCCCGGGCACCCCGGTCCTGCTGGCCGCGCCGGACGGCGAACTGCGCAGCACCACCCGGGCCTGACGGCCGGGGTGCGGCGGCGTCCTACGGCCCCCGCGGAGCCGGAGCCGGGTCCGGCTCCGGGCGGAAGCCGATCGTCGCGACCGCCCGGCGCAGCGGCCAGCGGCGGCGGGCGCACGGCGTGAGGCCGTCCGTTGACAACGCCCCGCACACCGGCAGCCGGCCGCCGAGGGCACCCACCGCTCCCAAGTCGCGGTGGCGCGTCAGGGCTTTCGGGCGACGCCGCAGTAGTGTGCGACGTCGATACGCGCGCCGACCTGCGGAGTCTCCGCGGGGTCCGGGCGCCAGCGAGGACAGGAGACGACTCCGGGCTCAAGCAGCTCCAGGCCCGCGAAGAGGCTCTCGACCTCGGCGGCCGAGCGGATGACCAGCGGAGAGCTGCCCCGGCCGTTCCAGAGATCCGCCACCTGGCGCATCGCCTCGGTGTCGACCTCGGTCGTCGGGTGGGAGATCACCAGATAGCTGCCTGGCGGCACCGCGTCCATCAGCCGGCGGATGACCGCTCGCGCCTCCTCGACATCGGGCATGTGGTTCACGATGCCCAGCATGGTGACGGCGACCGGCCTGGTGAAGTCCAGGGTGTGCGCCGCGTCCCGGAGGATCTCCTGCGGATCGTGCACGTCGGCGTCGATATAGGCGGTGGCGCCTTCGGCGGTGCTGGTGAGCAGGGCGCGGGCGTGCGCAAGGACCAGGGGGTCGTTGTCCACGTAGACGACCCGGGCGTCGGGGGCGGTGCGCTGGGCCACCTCGTGGGTGTTGTCGGCGGTGGGCAGGCCGGTGCCGATGTCCAGGAACTGGCGTATCCCGAGCCCGCCGGCGAGCAGCCGGACGGAGCGCATGAGGAACAGCCGGTCCTCACGCGCCGACCTGACCAGGGCGGGGGCCATGGCGAGCATCTCGTCCCCCGCCTTGCGGTCGACGGCGTAGTGGTCCTTGCCGCCGAGCCAGTAGTTCCACACCCGCGCCGAGTGCGGCACGGTGCTGTCCACCCGGGAGTTCGGGTCGAGGGCGTCGTTCGGCAGGGGTTCATTCATCGCGGTGACCTTCTGGCTGTCGTCAAGGGCGTGCCGCTACATACTCGCCGATGGCCGGGGGGCGCGCAGCGGAACCCCGGGTTGTGCCGGGCCGCCGCTCGCGGCAACGCACCACCGCGCCCCGCGGCGTGCCGCCCCCCGCCGCCCTCAGCGCCGCGCCGGCACCGCCACCCGGCCCAGGTCCGTCGCCACCGTCAGCAGCCCCTCGTACCCCGCCTCCCGCGCCTCCCGCGCGAAGTCCGCCGGGTCCGGATAGCGCTGCGAGAAGTGCGTCAGCACCAGGTGCCGTACGCCCGCCGCGACCGCCACCCCCGCCGCCTGCGCCGCCGTCAGATGCCCGTACTCGATGGCCAGCGCGGTCTCCGCGCCCAGGAACGTCGACTCGATGACCAGCAGGTCCGCCTCCTCGGCCAGCGCGTACACCCCCTCGCACAGCCCCGTGTCCATGATGAACGCGACCCGCTGCCCCGGGCGCGGCTCCGAGACCTCCTCCAGGTGCACGCCCCGCAGCGAACCCTCGTGCTGCAGCCGCGAGATGTCCGGCCCCGCGATGCCCGCGCGCGCGAGGCGGTCGGGGAGCATCCGGCGGCGGTCCGGCTCGACGAGGCGGTAGCCGTACGCGTCCACGGGGTGGTGCAGCCGGCGGGCCTCAAGGGTGTACGCGGACGTGGTGGCGATCGTGCCGTCCGCCTCGACCGGGCCGGCCTCGACGACCGCGGTCTCCCGGTACGCGCTCGCGTACCGCAGCCGCTCGTAGAAGTGCAGCCCGCTCGCCGGGAAGTGGACGGTGACGGGGTGCGGGACGCGGTCGAGGTTGAGGCGCTGGATGATGCCCGGCAGGCCCAGGCAGTGGTCGCCGTGGAAGTGGGTGATGCAGACGCGGCTCAGGCCGTACGCGGCCACGCCGGCGCGCAGCATCTGGCGCTGGGTGCCCTCGCCGGGGTCGAAGAGGACGGCGTCGCCGTCCCAGCGCAGCACGTAGCCGTTGTGGTTGCGCTGGCGGGTGGGAACCTGGCTGGCGGTGCCGAGGACGACGAGTTCGCGGGCGGACAACTCCGGGCGGCCCGCCCTACCCGGGCGGCCAGTTCAGGCCGCGCCCGCCGAGCACGTGGGCGTGCGCGTGGAAGACGGTCTGGCCGGCGCCCGCGCCAGTGTTGAACACGACGCGGTAGCCGGTGCCGTCGATCTTGTCCTCGGCGGCGACCTCGGCCGTCTCGCGCAGCACGTCGGCGGTGAGCTGCGGGTCGGCGGCGGCGAGGGTGCCGGCGTCCGCGTAGTGGGCCTTGGGGATGACGAGGACGTGGGTGGGCGCCTGCGGGTTGATGTCGCGGAAGGCGATCGTCGTCGCGGTCTCGCGGACGATGGTCGCGGGCACCTCCCCTGCGGTGATCTTGCAGAACAGGCAGTCGGCCTGCGGTTCCCCGGCCATGTTCCCGGCCTCCTTCGTACGAGTCGGGCGATACGGGCCGCATCGTACCCCGCGGCCCGTACCCGGCGCCCTGCCGCTACTCCCCCGCCGGCTCCGGCGGCGGGCCCGCCGCATCCGGCGACGACTCCGGCTGCGCCGGCTCCGACGACGCCTCCCCCGGCGACGCCTCCCCCGGCGACGCTTCCCCTGGCGAAGCTGGCCCCGGCGCCGCCTCCCCCGGCGTCTCCGGCGGCGCCGCCGCCGGGCTGCGCTCCAGCTCCGCCAGCGCCAGCCGCACCGCCGTCTCCAACTGCGGGTCGCGCCCCTGCGCCCAGTCCTCCGGCGTGAGCTGCACGTCCACGTCCGGATCCACGCCGTGGTTCTCCACGTCCCAGCCCGGCCCCTGGAGCCAGATGCCGTACTTCGGCTGCGTCACCAGCGTGCCGTCGACCAGCCGGTACCGGCTGTCGATGCCGACGACCCCGCCCCAGGTGCGCCGCCCGACGATCGGCCCGATGCCCAGCGCCCGGATCGCCGCGCTGACGATGTCGCCGTCGGAGCCGGAGAACTCGTTGGCCACGGCGACCACCGGGCCGCGCGGCGCGTCCATCGGGTAGCTGACGGGCCTGAGCCCGCGGGCCGCCTCCCAGCCGACGATCCGCCGCGCCAGCTTCTCCACGACGAGCTGGGAGGTGTGCCCGCCGCGGTTGTCGCGGACATCCACCACCAGGCCCTCGCGGGCGACTTCGACGCGCAGGTCGCGGTGGATCTGCGCCCAGCCGGGGCCCTGCATGTCGGGTACGTGGAGGTAGCCGAGCCGGCCCTCGGAGGCGTCCCGCACGTACGCGCGCCGGCCGGCGACCCAGGCGTGGTAGCGCAGCGGCTCCTCGTCGGCGGTGGGCACGATCACGGCGTAGCGCACGTCGCCGCCGTCGGCGGGCAGCACGCTCAGCTCGACCGGCTTGCCCGCCGCGCCCACCAGCAGCGGCGCGGGCCCGGCCAGCGGGTCCACGGGCCGGCCGTCGACGGCCGTGATCGCGTCACCGGGGCGGACGGCGGCTCCGGGCGCGGCGAGCGGGGAGCGGGCGTGGGGGTCGGAGGTCTCGGACGGCAGTATCCGCTCGACGCGCCATCTGCCGTCGTCCGCACGGGTGATGTCGGCGCCGAGGAGCCCCTGCCGCCGCTCCGGGGCGCCCGCGGGGGCGCCGCCGCCCGGCGGGACGACGTACGCGTGCGACGTGCCCAGCTCGCCCTGCACCTCCCACAGCAGGTCGACGAGGTCGTCGTGGGTGGCGACGCGGTCCAGCAGCGGACGGTAGCGCTCCAGCACGCCGTCCCAGTCGACGCCGCCGAGGTCGGCGCGCCAGAAGTGGTCGCGCATCAGCCGGCCGGCCTCGGCGTACATCTGCCGCCACTCCGCGGCCGGGTCGAGCAACTGCCGTACGCGCGAGAGGTCGACGGTGACGTTGTCGCCGTCGCCGTCGTCGAGGTGGCTGGCCTTGCGGTCGGCGGGGACGACCTTCAGCTTGCCGTCGGTGCGCAGCAGGAGCCGGGTGCCGTCGCCGGTGACGGTGAAGCCGTCGGCGTCGTCGGCGAGTTCCTCGACGCGCTGCTTGCCGAGGTCGTAGCGCTCCAGCCGGGTGGTGGGCCCGTCGTCGTCGGGGCCCGCGGTGTCGGTGCCCAGGATGCCGCGCAGCGGGTGGACGAGCCACAGCAGGCCGCCTTCCGCGGCGCGCAGGGTCGAGTACCGGGAGGCTTCGACGGGGAAGGGCAGGATGCGGTCGGCGAGGCCGTCGAGGTCGATGCGGGTGACCGGCGGGGTGTCGCCGGAGCCGGCGTCGTCGCCGTCGTCGGAGCCGCCGCGCTCGGGGGCCCGGCCGTGGCGCTGCGGGCCGAACGGCGAGGGCGTCTCGGCGGCCAGCGTGATCAGGTGGGGGCGGCAGGCGTACGGGAACGACAGGTCGAAGACGTGGCTGTCGTAGACGGGGTCGAAGGCCCGCTCGGACAGGAACGCCAGGTGTTTGCCGTCGGCGGTGAACGCCGGGGAGAAGTCGCGGAAGCGCAGCGGCGTGGCCTCGGCGACGGCCAGCCCGTCGGTGGTGGCCAGCCGTAGCTGCCGCAGCTCGCCGGGGCCCGGGTGGGACCAGGCCAGCCAGGCGGAGTCGGGCGAGAACACCAGCCCGCTGGCGTCGCCGTACGCGCTGGCGTCCACCTCGCGTACGTCGCCCGAGGCGCGTTCGACGAGCAGCACCCGGCCGTCGTGCGCGGCGACGGCCACGCGGCTGCCGTCCGGCGCGACGGCCAGCGCGGTGGCGCGGCCGAGGCGCCCGGCGGCGACGCGGCGGGGGGTGGCCCCGGCGTCGCGGCCGGCGGCGGGGGTGAACTCCAGCGCGTCCTCGCCCTCGGCGTCGGTCACGAACACCACGTGCTCGGCGCCCTCGGCCCGGAACACCCGCGGCATCCGGGCCCGTACGCCCGGCTCCGCGGCCAGCGCACGGGCCGGGCCCTCGCGGTGGGTCACCCAGTGCAGGGTGCCGCGGATCTCGACGGCGCTGCCGCGGCCGGTGTGGTCGGGGCGGGCGGCGCCGAGGTTGTAGCGGGCGCGCAGCGGGCGGGGGCGCAGGTCGGTGCGCTGGCCGCCGAGGCGGATGTCGAGGCGGCGGGGCTCGGTGCCTTCGTCGAGGCCGTCGAGGAGCCACAGTTCGCCGGCGCTGGCGTAGACGACGCGGGTACCGTCGGTGGCGGCGTGGCGGGCGTAGAAGCCGCCGAGTGGGGTGTGGCGGCGCAGCGCGGCGTACGGGTCGGGGGCTGCGGGATCCGGGAGGTCCGCCAGGTCCGCGGAGTACAGCGCGCCGGTGCCCTCGTGGTCGGAGAGGAACGCCAGCCGCCCGCCGGCCCAGAGCGGATACTCGGCGTTGCCGAGGACGGCGTCCAGCCCGGCGGGCCGGGTGAACTCCGCGTCGGGCGCGGTGCGCACCCACAGCCGGCCGGCGGTGCCGCCGCGGTAGCGCTTCCAGTACGCCGCCTCCCGGCCCATGGTCGCGGTGAGCAGCGCGACGCGGCCCTCCGGCCCGTACGCGACGTTCCCGACGGGGCCGAACGGCAGCGTGTGCGCGGGCCCGCCGTCGGTCGGCACGGCGCGCGCCCAGGTGCGGCGCAGCGAGTACTGGCCGTGGGTGGTCAGCGCCAGCACGTCGCCGTCGGGCGTCCAGCCGCGTACGGAGGTCTTGCCGCTGCCCCAGTACGTCAGCCGCACGGGCGCGCCGCCGTCGACGGGCGCGGTGAGGACCTCCGGGTCGCCGTCGCGGGTGGAGGTCCAGGCGACGCAGGTGCCGTCGGGGGCCAGGCGGGGGTGGTCGACCGGCATGTTGTCGGCGCTGACCCGCCAGGCCCGGCCGCCGTCGAGGGGCGCGGCCCAGACGTCGTCCTCCGCCGTGAAGGTGATCAAGTCGCCGTGCAGGTGCGGGAATCGCAGGTAAGCAGGCTGAGTCACGCGATCATCCCATCATGCGAAGGCGGCACTCACCACCGCTTTGCGGTGCGGTGTGACCTTCGTCCTGTAGTCGCTCTGTCCCGGAGTGGAACGAACCGGGACGTAAGCCCGAACTCCTTGGGAAATACCCGCGATCCCAGCGTACGGAACGTCAGGATCCGGGCGTAGGTGGCCTCTCGCCTCAGGACCACCGGCCGGTCGCCGCGAGCACCACCGCACCCGCCGCGGTGCCGGCGGTGGAGGTGCGCAGCACGGTCGGCCCCAGCCGGTACGCCCCGGCGCCCGCGCTCTCGAACGCGGCCAGCTCCTCCGGCGCGACCCCGCCCTCGGGGCCGACCACGAGCACGATCTCCCCCGCCCGCGGCAGCGCCGCCGCGGCCAGCGGCGCGGCGCCCTCCTCGTGCAGCACGGCGGTGAACGCCGCGCCCGCGAGCAGCGGCAGCAGCTCCTTCGTCGAGTGCAGCCCGGCGATCTCGGGGAAGCGCAGCCGGCGGGCCTGCTTGCCCGCCTCGCGGGCGGTGGCGCGCCACTTGGCCAGGGCCTTCTGCCCGCGCTCCGCGCGCCAGCGGGTCACGCAGCGGGCCGCCGCCCACGGCACCACCGCGTCCACGCCGGTCTCGGTCATAGTCTCGACGGCCAGCTCGCCGCGGTCGCCCTTCGGCAGCGCCTGCACGACGGTCAGCCGGGGGCTCGGCGCCGGCTCCTCGCGCACCTCGGCGCAGGTCACCAGCAGCCGGTCGCGGCCCTGTGCGCCGGCCACCGTGCCGTACGCGCCGCGCCCCGCGCCGTCGGTGAGGACGACGTCCTCGCCGGCCTGCAGCCGCCGTACGGACACCGCGTGCCGCCCCTCGGGCCCGGTCAGCGCCAGCACCGCGCCGGGGCGGGCCGCGTCCAGCACGGCGGCGTCGGCGACGAAGACCGGCGCGGTCACAGCACGCCCCCGGGGACATCGCCGGCGGGCTGGGTCGTCCCGGTGAGCGCTTCGGCCAGCTCCCGGGCCAGCAGCTCCACCAGCTCGGCGGCGGGCAGTTCGCGCGCCAGCCGGTAGCCCTGGCCGGCCCACAGCGCCATGCCCTGCGGGTCGCCGACGCGGGCGGCGGCGGCGCGCAGCGGGGAGGTCAGGTGGTGCAGTTGCGGGTAGGCGGCGGGGGCGTACGGGCCGTGTTCGCGTACGAACCGGTTGACCAGCCCGCGTGCGGGGCGGCCGGAGAAGGCGCGGGTCAGCTCCGTACGCGTGAACACCCCGCCGGTGACGGCCCGTTTGTGCACCGCACTGGCGCCGGACTCGGGGCAGACCAGGAACGCGGTGCCGAGCTGCGCGGCGGCGGCACCGGCCGAGAGCACCGCGGCGATCTGCCCGCCGCGCATCAGCCCGCCGGCGGCGATCACGGGGACGTCGACCGCCTCCAGCACCTCGGCGAGCAGCGTGAGCAGCCCGCGGCCCACGTCGTCGTCGCGCGGGTCGTTGCGGAAGCCGCCCTGGTGGCCGCCGGCTTCGACGCCCTGCACGCACACGGCGCCGGCGCCGGCGGCCTGCGCGCGGCGCGCCTCGACGACGTTGGTGACGGTCACGACGGTGTACGTGCCGGCGCGGGCGAAGGCGTCGAGCACGGCCGGCTCGGGGCAGCCGAAGGTGAACGACACCAGCGCCACCGGCTCGTCCAGGAGTATGGCCACCTTGGCGTCGAAGGCGTCTTCCGTGCCGGCCTCGGCGTCGCCCAGCCGGGTGCCGTACCACTCGGCCTCGCCGGCCAACTGCTCGGCGTACGCCTCGATCTGGGCGGGGTCCGGCGGCGCGGAGGGCTGGGGCATGAAGAGGTTGACGCCGAAGGGGCGGTCGGTGACGGCCCTCAGCTGGCGGATCTCCTCGTACATCGCCTCGGGGGTCTTGTACCCCGCGGCGAGGAACGCCAGGCCGCCGCCCTCCAGCACCCCGGCGGCGAGCTGCGGGCAGGATGCGCCACCGGCCATGGGCGCCTGCACGATCGGAAAGGTGAAGAGATCGTTCAGCTCGGTGGGCATGGCCTCATCCTGTCATGCAGGCCGGCCGTCGGCGGCCCCCGCCGGATCATGGAATGCGCACGTCTTCACGCACCGGGGACGCGTACGCCCGACCCGCCGCACCGGGGTCACCTCACCCGACGGGACCCCGGCGGCGACCAGTACGGCTAGCGTCCGCTCCAGGCGTCTTTCAGCCGCGAGAACAGCCCCTGCTGGCCCGGCTTGAACTGGCCCAGCGGACGCTCCTCGCCGCGCAGTTGGGCGAGCTGCCGCAGCAACCGCTCCTGCTCCGGGTCCAGCTTCTGCGGCGTCTCGACCTCGACGTGCACGACCAGGTCACCCCGGCCGCCGCCGCGCAGGTGCGTCACGCCGCGCTGGTGCAGCGGAATCGACTGCCCCGACTGCGTACCGGGACGGATGTCGACCTCTTCCAGGCCGTCGAGCGTCTCCAGATTGACCTTCGTGCCCAGCGAGGCCGCCGTCATCGGGATCGTCACCGTGCAGTGCAGATCGTCGCCGCGGCGCTGGAAGATCGGGTGCGGCAGCTCGCGGATCTCCACGTACAGGTCGCCCGCCGGGCCGCCGCCCGGGCCGACCTCGCCCTCGCCGGCGTGCTGGATGCGCGTGCCGGTGTCGACGCCCGCGGGGATCTTGACCGTCAGGGTGCGCCGCGAGCGCACCCGGCCGTCGCCCGCGCACTCGGGGCACGGGTTGGGCACGACCGTGCCGAAGCCCTGGCACTGGGGGCAGGGCCGGGAGGTCATGACCTGGCCGAGGAAGGACCGGGTGACCTGCGAGACCTCGCCGCGACCGCGGCACATGTCGCACGTCTGCGCCGACGTGCCGGGCGCCGCGCCCTCGCCGTTGCAGGTGCCGCAGACCACCGCGGTGTCGACCTGGATCTCCTTGGTGGCGCCGAACGCCGCCTCCTCCAGCTCGATTTCGAGCCGGATCATGGCGTCCTGGCCGCGGCGGGTGCGCGACCGCGGCCCGCGCTGGCCCGCGGTGCCGAAGAAGGCGTCCATGATGTCGGAGAGGTTGCCGAAGCCGCCGGCGCCGAAGCCGCCGGCCGCGGCGCCGTTCTGCGACAGCGGGTCGCCGCCGAGATCGTAGACCTGCTTCTTCTGCGGGTCCGAGAGCACCTCGTAAGCGGCGTTGATCTCCTTGAACCGCTCCTGGGTCTTCGGATCCGGGTTCACGTCCGGGTGCAGCTCGCGGGCGAGCCTGCGGAACGCCTTCTTGATCTCTTCCTGCGACGCGTCGCGTCCGACGCCGAGGACCGCGTAGTAGTCCGTGGCCACTTATGACTCCGCCAGGATCTGTCCGACGTACCGTGCCACTGCGCGTACCGCTCCCATCGTTCCGGGGTAGTCCATGCGGGTAGGTCCGACCACGCCGAGCTTGGCGACGGCTTCACCGGTGTCGCCGCCAGAACCGTATCCGACGGAGACGACCGAGGTGGAGGTGAGTCCCTCATGGTCGTTCTCGTGACCGATACGTACCCTCATGCCCGGCTCCTTCACCTCACCGAGCAGCCGCAGCAGCACCACCTGCTCCTCCAGCGCCTCCAGCACCGGCCGGATGGTGAGCGGGAAGTCGTGGTCGAAGCGGGTGAGGTTGGCGGTGCCGCCGATCATCAGCCGCTCCTCGGTCTCCTCCACCAGCGTCTCCAGCAGCACCGACAGCACGGTCTGCACCGTGCCGCGGTCGTCCGCAGGGAAGGACTCGGCGAGGTCGGCCACCAGCCGCGGCACGTCGCTGAACCGGCGGGCGACGACCCGGCTGTTGAGCCGGGCGCGCAGGTCGGCGAGGGACTCCTCGCCGAACGGCGCCGGGCAGTCGATGAGGCGCTGCTCGACGCGGCCGGTGTCCGTGATGAGCACGAGCATGACGCGCGCGGGGGCGAGTTGGAGCAGCTCGACGTGGCGCACGGTCGAGCGGGTCAGCGACGGGTACTGCACCACCGCCACCTGCCGCGTCAACTGCGCGAGCAGCCGCACCGTGCGCCCCACGACGTCGTCGAGGTCGACGGCGCCGGACAGGAAGTTCTGGATGGCCCGCCGCTCGGGCGCGCTCAGCGGCTTGACGTCGGCGAGCTTGTCGACGAACAGCCGGTAGCCCTTGTCGGTGGGGATGCGGCCGGCGCTGGTGTGCGGCTGGGCGATGAACCCCTCGTCCTCCAGGGCGGCCATGTCGTTACGCACCGTGGCCGGGGAGACACCCAGGCGGTGCCGCTCGGTGAGCGCCTTGGAGCCGACCGGCTCCTCCGTGCCCACGTAGTCCTGCACGATGGCGCGCAGCACTTCGAGCCGGCGCTCGCTGAGCATGCTGCCCACCTCCGCACTCATCGGTCCCGTCCGGTCGTTCTGCCGCTGGCACTCGACGGCGGGGAGTGCCAGGGTTCCGGGCCAGTGTACGGCCGGGTACGGCAGCTCAGGCAAGGCGACCGGTCACGGTATAGCGTCGGGGCATGAGTGGCGGTTGGGAAGAGCTCGCGCCGGACGTCGTACGGCGCCGCCTGCCCCGCTGGGACGCGACCGCGGGGGCGGTGGGCGGCGCGGAAGGCGTGCTGCTCGTGGACACGGGCGCCTCGCTCAGGGAGGGCGCGGAGCTGCGGCAGGCCGTACGGGACCGCTTCGGCCGCCCCGTGACCCGTATCGCGCTCACGCATCCGCACTTCGACCACGTGCTCGGCACCGCCGCCTTCGCCGGCGCCGAGGTCTACGGCCCCGCGGGCATGGCGGCGCTGCTCCGCGGGCCGGGCCGGGACGAGCTGCGCGCGGACGCTGTACGCCACGGCCTGGACCGGGACGCGGCGGCGGAGGCCGCCGACGTGCTGGTCGCCCCGCGGCACGCGGTGTCCGGCACGTACCCGCTGGACCTCGGGGGCGGCCGGGAGGTGCTGCTCGCCGAGCTGGGCGCGGCGCACTCGTCGCACGACATGGCGGTGTACGTCCCGGGCCGGCCGGCCGTCGTGTTCTGCGGCGACCTGGTGGAGGAGTCGGGCCCCCCGCAGGCGGGCCGGGACGCGGACCCGGCGCGGTGGCCCGCGGCGCTGGACCGGCTGCTGGCGCTGGGCGGGGACGAGGCGGTGTACGTCCCGGGGCACGGCGCGGCGGTCGGCGCGGACTTCGTCCGGGCCCAACGCGACGAGCTGGCGCGGGGCTTGCCGTAGCACCTTCTTGTCGTAGTCTCGCCCCGTGCGCCGCTACGACACCGACCTCACGCCCCCCTGGAAGAAGCCGCAGCAGCCCGCCCCCGAGGTGCCGGCCGACCCGGACCTCGTGGTGGAGGAGGTGACCACGGGATTCTGCGGCGCGGTCATCCGCACGGAGAAGACCGCCGAGGGCCGGACGGTGACCCTGGAGGACCGCTTCGGCAAGCACCGGGTCTTCCCGCTCACCCCCCGCGGCTTCATGATCGACGGCAAGCCGGTCACCCTCGTACCCCCCGGCCGCACCCCCCGCCCGTCGGGCCCCCTGCTCTCCGCCTCCGGCTCGATCGCCGTCCGCGACCACACCCCGCGAGTGGCCCGCGCCGGCCGCATCTATGTCGAGGGCCGCCACGACGCGGAGCTGGTGGAGCGTGTCTGGGGCCACGACCTGCGGGTCGAGGGCGTGGTGGTGGAGTACCTGGAGGGCGTGGACGACCTCCCGTCGGTCGTCGCCTCCTTCGCCCCGGGCCCGGACGCCCGCCTGGGGGTGCTGGTGGACCACCTGGTGCCGGGCACGAAGGAGTGGCGCATCGCGGAGAGCGTGACCAGCGCCCACGCGCTGGTGGTGGGCCACCCGTACGTGGACGTCTGGGAGGCGGTCAAGCCCTCGTCGGTGGGCATCGCGGCGTGGCCGAAGGTCCCGAGGGGCGAGGACTGGAAGACGGGCGTCTGCCACGCACTGGGCTGGCCCAGGGACACGGGCGCGGCGTGGCGCCGCATCCTGGGTTCGGTACGGACGTACCGGGACCTGGAGCCGGCGCTGCTGGGGCGGGTGGAGGAGCTGATCGACTTCGTGACGGCCCCGGGGACGTGAGGGGACGGGGCGGGGTCCGGGCGGGGTCCGGACCGGGGGTCCCAGGCGGGGTCCGGGGCGCAGCCCCGCCGGGGGTCCGGGGCGCAGCCCCGAGCGGGTCCGGGGCGCAGCCCCGCGGGGTCCGGGGCGCAGCCCCGCCGGGGGTCTCGGGGGCGGAGCCCCCGAGTTTCGGGAAGGGGCGGGGACGGGGAACACCCCTTCACTCCGCGACCCGCCCCCGTAGCACCAGCGCCGAACGCGCGTACCGCCGCAACCCCCGCCCCCCGCCACACCCCCCGGCACGCACCGCGGGGAAATCGGGCCGTAACTCGCAGTAACACCCCCCTGATTCGGCCCAAACCGACCCCCGAAAGCCGACTTTCGCCCCGCGGCATGCAGCCCGCCGCCCCCGGGCCCGCAACTCGTGGCAACGCGTCAGCAGCAAGGCGTCAGCGATCTGATCCGAAGAAATCCCCGCCCTATGCTGGCGAGTGGAGGGCACACCACGTCGAACGGGGGTTGCCTCATGGGCGACGACAGCTCAACCGGAGCCCGGCTGCGCGGCTTTCGCCGCCGCCGCGGCTGGACGCAGGAACAGCTCGCCGAGGCCGCCGGGTTGAGCCCAGGCGTGGTCAAGAAGATCGAGCGCGGCGGGACCGCACGCGTGGAGACCTACCACGCCCTTGCCCGCGCGCTGAGGGTCAAGACCTCCGCGTTGTTCGAGCCAGCCGGGCCGCGGCAGAACCCGCACGCGGACGACGCCAACCTGGACCTGCTCCCCCTGCGGCGCGCGATCTCCCCGCCGGTGACCCTCTCGGGTCGCCCCCGGCTCGACGCCGCCACCGAGGAACCCGACCTCAAGCGGCTACGGGCAACCGCCACCGCCGTCGCGCTGGCCTACCACCGCGACCACTACCCGCGTGTCGCGGAGTTGCTGCCAGAGCTGATCCGCTCCGCCCACACGGCCGTCGGCCACTTCGGCAGCGGCGCCGAACGGGACGCGGCCCTGGCCCTGCGCTCCGAGGCCCTGCAACTCGCCGGCCGCTACCTGACCCAGGTCCGCGCCTACGACCTGGCGCACATGGCACTGCGCGACGCCGTGCGCGACGCGGCCCGGATCGGCGACCGGCTCAACGCCGCGTCCGCCGTCATCGGCCAGGCGTGGATCCTGCTGCGGCAGGCCCGCTTCGACGAGGCCGAACGGCTCGCAGCGGACACCGCCGACGAGGTGGAGCCGCGGATCTCCCGGGCCTCCCGCGAGCAGTTGGCTGCGTGGGGATGGCTGCTGCTGCGCGCCAGCGCCGCCGCGGCCCGGAACAACCGCCCCGACGAGGCGAAGGAACTCGTGCAGCTCGCCCGCACGGCCGGCGCCGCACTCGGCGCGGAGGTCACGGAGCACCTGCGAGGCTGGGGTACGTTCGGGCCGCTGACCGTCGACCTCAAGGCGATCGAGAACGAACTGATCGCCGAACGACCCGACCGCGTACTGGAGATGGCCGGCCACCTGCCCCGCGGGGTGGGCAAGGCGACGTCGGACAACTGGAACCGGCACCGCCTCGACGTCGCGCGTGCGCACGCGATGCTGCGGCACGGCAACGAGGCCACCGACGTGCTGATCGCGCTACGGCGGGACGCTCCCGAGTGGTTGCGTCACCAGCGGCTCGCCGCGATCACGTTCGAGGACGTACTGAAGACCCGCAAGCGCAGCCTCACGGGGCCCCAGCGGCAGATGGCGGAGTTCCTGGCCGTGGACGGCTGACGGACACGGTGCGTGCCCCCTCGGACAGGCGCACAGCAATCTGCCACGTTCCGTGCCTGTAGGTACACACTCGGCGCCCCTACGGTCGGTGACGACCTGATCACCGACGACAGGCGAGCGTGATGGAGACTCCCGACACCCACCCGCACCGGCCCACGCTGGCGTTCATCTACGACCGGCACGCCACACTGACGACCGCCGCGCTGGACGAGCGCATAGCGCGATGTCGCCGGTATGCCGTCGAACAGGGCTGGGTGGTCGCCGGAGAGTGGGTGGACCGCGGGGATCAGGCGCTACGTGCCTGGCAGCGGGCGCAGTGGGAGATGCTCACCTACGCCATGCGTCAGGCCGCCGCACCCGCCGTGTGCCTGGTGAACACCTGGGACCGCATCAGCTGGGACCGAGCCGACAGCGCGATCCTGCGCCTCGCGGTCCACCAGGCGGGCGGTCACTGCGTCACCGCCGCGGGAGAGAACGACCTCGAACTGGGCCACGGGCGAATCACCGTCAGCGCCCCGCTGTCACCGAAGGGACGACCGTGACCACTCCCCCGCGCCGTACCTCCACGGCCGGCCCGATCCACCTGTCCGACGTGTTCCCGCCCGCGGACGCCGCTCCGGCCCCGGGCTGCGGCAGGTGCGCCGAACTGGCGGCGGACCGGGCCGCGGCCCGCGGGAAGGGCGACTGGTCGGCGGTGAGCGACGCCAACGTCCTCATCCGCCGCCATCCCCACTGAACCCCGCCTCCCGGCCGCCGGGGCAGACCGCGGCCGAGAGGCGGACCCGGGGCGGGCGACGGTACTCACTCCCGCCCCGGGGCGGGGGCGTACGCGTGCGGGATCGGCGGAGGAATCCGGTCGTAACTCGCGGTAACAGCCCTTGATTCGGCCCGTATCCGCCCTCGCCGGCCGACTTTCGCCCGTCCGCACGCACCCACCTGCGGACCGGACCGCAACCCCACGCCCGGCCCGGCTCCGGCCTCGGTGAAACCCGCGTTGTCAGCGGAGGCGCATACCCTTGGGCGGGTGTGCGGGGATCACGGGGATCACGCGAGATCGTGCGTTCTGTGCACTGTGGGGCGCCGGGCGGACCCTCAGTCCACCAGGTCCCGGACCACCCCGTCCGCCAGCAGCCGCCCCCGCAGCGTCAGCACCAGCCGCCCCTCCTCGTAAGGACCGCGCTCCAAGAGGCCGTCCCCCACCGCCCGCGACGCCGCCGACGCCCCCGCCGGCCGCAGCAGCGACAGCGGGCATCCCGCCGACAGCCGCAGCTCCAGCAGGATCCGCTCCACCCTGCGGTCCTCCTCCGTCAGCACCTCCCGGCCCGCCGCCGGCGACCGTCCCGCCGCCAGCGCGGACGCGTACGGCGCCGGGTGCTTGACGTTCCACCACCGCACCCCGCCCACGTGGCTGTGCGCCCCCGGCCCCGCGCCCCACCAGTCCGCACCGGTCCAGTACAGCTCGTTGTGCCGGCACCGTGCCCCCGTGCCGTCCCCCGCGCCGCCCTCCGCAGCCGCCCAGTTCGACACCTCATACCAGGTCATCCCCGCCGCCGACAGCTCCTCTTCGGCGATCAGGTACCTGTCCGCGTGCACGTCGTCGTCCGTCGGCGGCACCTCGCCCCGCCGGATCCGCCGCGCCAGTTGCGTGCCCTCCTCGACGATCAGCGCGTACGCCGAGACGTGGTCCGGCCCCGCGCCCAGCGCCGCCGCCAGCGACGCCCGCCAGTCGTCGTCCGTCTCCCCCGGCGTGCCGTAGATCAGGTCCAGGTTCACGTGCGCGAACCCCGCCGCCCGCGCCTCCGCCACGCACGCCTCCGGCCGCCCCGGGGTGTGCGTGCGGTCCAGCACCCGCAGCACGTGCTCCCGCGCGCTCTGCATGCCGAACGAGATCCGGTTGAACCCGGCCTCCCGCAGCGCCGCCAGATACTCCGGATCCACCGACTCCGGATTGGCCTCCGTAGTCACCTCCGCGTCCGCCGCGAGGCCGAACTCCGAGCGGATCGCCGCCAGCATCCGCCCCAGGTCCGCCGCCGGCAGCAGCGTGGGCGTACCGCCGCCGAAGAACACCGTCTCGACCTCGCGCGGATCGTCGCCGAGCACCTTGCGGGCGAGGCGGACCTCCTCGGCGAAGGTGGCGGCGTAGTCGTCCCGGGAGGTGCCGCGCAGCTCGGCGGCGGTGTAGGTGTTGAAGTCGCAGTAGCCGCAGCGGGTGGCGCAGTACGGGACGTGGGCGTAGAAGCCCAGCGGGCGGTCGGCGGCCCCGGCGAGCGCCTCGGCCGGCAGGCTCCCGTCCACGGGCGCGGGCTCGCCATCGGGCAGTACGGAGGGCATGCCCCCATTGTCACCCGTCCGCCGGAAAGCCCCGCCGACTCGCTGACTCGCTGACTCGCTGCCCCGCAGACCCCTGGCCCCCGGCCCCGGGCTCCAGCCATGACGGTCTCCAGCCACGGCACGGCCCCGCCCTCAGCCCCGGACCCGGTGTCAGTACCCGCCCGGCTCCGTCCCCCGCGCCTGCAGCACCATCATCGCCAGGTCGTCCCGCGGCGGCACCGGCGCGAAGTCGTGCACCGCCGTCCTGATCCGCTCCGCCACCGCCGCCGCGCCCAGTCCCCTGCAGCACGACAGGGCCTCCGCCAGCCCGTCCCCGTCGTCGAACAGCCGGTCCCCGTACCGCCGCTCCGTCACCCCGTCCGTCACGCACAGCAGCGTGTCGCCGGGCTCCAGGTCGAACGACTGGCTGTAGTACTCCGCGTCGTCCAGCACTCCCAGCAGTAACTGCGCGTCCGCCGCCGCCCGCACCCCGCCGTCGCTGCGCAGCAGCAGCGGCAGCGGGTGGCCCGCGCTGGCCACGGTGCACCGGACGCCGCCGCCGTCCTGTTCGTACGGTACGAGCTCCCCGTACAGCAGCGACAGGAACCGTGCCTGCTCCGGCGGCAGCCCGAAGGCCGTCGCCGCCTCCACCGCCTCGAAGGCGTGCTCCACGAGCGTGCGGTTCAGGCCCGCGAGGACGTCGGCGACGCCGTAGCCCTCGCGCGCCAGCAGCCGCAGCACGGGGCGGGCGAGGCCGGTGACGACCGCCGCCTCGGGGCCCTGGCCGCAGACGTCGCCGAGCGCGAAGCACCAGCGGTCGCTGCCGCTGGGGAAGAGGTCGTAGAAGTCGCCGCCCGCGGCGGCGCCCTCGGCCGGCTCGTAGACGACGGCCGTGTCCATGGCCGGCATCTCCGCGATGCCGCTGGGCAGCAGGCCGCGCTGGAGGACCTCGCTGATGGTCACCTGCCGGGTGTACTGGCGGGCCGCGGAGACGGCGTGCGCCACGCGGCGGGCGAAGTCCGTGACGACGGCGACGACGTCGCCACTGATCCGGGCGACGCCGGCGCGGCCGAGGAGCAGCGTGCCGACGCGCCGGCCGCCGGCGACCAGCGGGCAGGCCAGGGCGGGGCCGCCGAGCCCGTAGCCGGGGTCGCCGGGGCCGCGGGCGACGGCGCCGGTCCCGCCGGGCCAGGACACCGGCACGGGGCGGGCGTCGGACGGCGGCAGCGGGCACTGCTCCAGGGCGTGGCGGAGCGGGGAGATCCGCTCCTCGGCGGCGTGCCAGACCTGGGCGAGGCGCGGCTGGGTGCCGTCGGCGCCTTCGAGCCAGACGGCGCTCCAGTCGGCGAGCCGGGGCACGAGGAGCTGGGTGGCCAGCGAGGCGACCATGTCCTCGTCGAACTGCCCGGCGAGCATGTCGGAGGTCTCGGCGAGGAACGAGAAGGCCCCGACGCCGGCCCAGGGGCCGCCGCCGCGCAGGTCGGGGTCGGTGGCGCTGCGCGGGGTGTGCGCGGTGGCCTGGCTGGGCAGGCGGAGCGCGGCGGTGTGGGCGACGTGCAGGTCGGCGGGGTCGTCGTCGGCGAGGTCGTGGGCGCCGCGCGCGGTCTCGCCGCCGGAGCCGTCCGCGTGGTGCGGTACGCCCCGGCCGTGGGCCTCGCCGCCCCCGTCCCCGGGTACGCCGCGGGTGCCCGCCTCGCCGGTCTCCCGGCCGGGTTCCCCGGCGGCGGCCGAGTCGGCGGCGGCTCGTTCGTCGCCGGCCGAGTCGCCGGCCGGCCCGTCCGCGACGTCACGCAGCGGGCCCATCCGGAACCAGACCGTCTTCTCGCTGCGCCGGTGCTCGACGCCCCAGGCGTCGGCGAGGGCGGCGACGAGCTGCAGTCCGTAGCCGTACGACTCCTCCGGCGCCGGCAGCGGCATCACCCGGGCCGCGTGCCCGTCCGTGACCTCCACCAGCAGCGTCGGCTCCGCGGCCGGCCCGCCGCCGGCCGCGCCGTCCCGCGCCAGACCGGCGGCGGTCGCATCCTCGGCGACCAGCCGGCAGCGCACCCGTACATCGGTGCCGGCGTGCACCACGGCGTTCGTGACCAGCTCGCTGGTCAGCAGCTCGGCGTCGTCGACCTCGGGCCCGGCGCGGCCGGCCAGCAGCTCGTGTACGAACCGGCGGGCCGCCGCGGCGGCGGGCATCCCGGCGGCGAGCGTCAGGGCGACGTCGGTCACGCCCTGCGCGCCGCCGGCGGCGTCCTCGGCCGCACCTTCCCCGGCCGCACCGTCCGCGGAGTCCTCCGCAGAGCTCTCAGCAGGGCCGTCCGCGGTCTCGCCGTCGCCGTCTCCGCCGCTCCCCCGGGCGGCCGTACGGTACGGCCCGGGCGCGGCGCCGCCGTCGTGGGCCTCTACGCCGTGCGCCGGCGGCACGTCCTCCGCACCACCCGCAGCACCCGTACCGTCCGCACCGCCCATACCGTCCGCGTCGTCGGCACCTTCCGCGCCGTCGCCGCCGTCTCCGCTCTCCCTGCCGTCCGGCTCCGCGGGCTCTCTTCGCACAACCGACACCACGGTGGCTCGACGTGCGGCCTGCACTGCGAAGGTCGTCCCCACTGTCCTCTCCCGGCCCAATCCCGGCATACGGGCGTTCCCCACGTAGCCAGAGTGACAGACTGAGCTCGCCCAGATGCACCATGTGACACAACTGGTGACCGGATATGGCCCATCCGCACCCCGCCGCACCGCCCGTATCACCCCTCCTGCCACTCCCGCCCGGCGCTTCACGCCGACTGCGGGCGGCGCGGGGCCGGGTCCGGCGCAGCGGCGAAGCCACAGTTCACCGCGGTGGGCACACGCGCGTACGGGACCGGGGCACCCGCCGGTACGGCCCGGGCCCCGCCCCGGTGCGGGGCCGCGACCGCCGTCAACGAGATCGCGCGGCACACCCGCACGAGGGGCGTGACCAGCACCCCCCGCGCCGCCCGCACACCCCAGAACACCCTTCCCGTATCCCACGGGCGCCCGTGGACAACACCCCGTGGATGGCCGCAGACGCCCGTGGACGACGACAGACACACGCCCGCGCACCGGCCGCAAGCGGCCACGGAGGTACGGGACTTCCGGCCCCGCTTCCGGACCCCCGTACGCCGTCGGAGCAGCCGCGGCTCAGGCTTCCCTGGCGCCCGCGTACATGTCGTCGATCAGGTCCTTGTACTCCCGCTCCACCACCGGCCGCTTCAGCTTCAGGCTCGGCGTCAGCTCCCCGTGCGCGACGTCGAGGTCCCGCGGCAGGATCCGGAACTTCTTGATCGTCTGCCAGCGCTGCAGCCGCTCGTTGAGCTGCCTGACGTACCCCTCGACCATGTCCCGCACCTCCGCCGAGGCGACCAGCTCCGCGTACGGCCGGCCCTCCAGTCCGTTCTCCTTCGCCCAGCCGGCGAGCGCGGCCTCGTCGAGGGAGATCAGCGCGGTGCAGAAGTTGCGGTCGGCGCCGATGACCAGGATCGAGCCGACGTACGGGCAGACGGCCTTGAACTGGCCCTCGGCCTCGCTGGGCGCGATGTACTTGCCGCCGGAGGTCTTGATCAGGTCCTTCTTGCGGTCGGTGATGCGCAGGAAGCCGTCGTCGGACAGCTCGCCGATGTCGCCGGTGTGGAACCAGCCGTCCGTCTCCAGCACCTCGGCGGTCGTGTCGGCCAAGCCGTGGTAGCCCTGCATGACGCCGGGACCGCGCAGCAGGATCTCGCCGTCGTCGGCGATCCGCACCTCGGTGCCCGCGAACGCCTTGCCGACGGTCCCCGTGCGGTACGTGTCGTCGCGGTTGACGAAGGCGGGGCCGGCCGTCTCGGTGAGCCCGTAGCCCTCGAGGACCGGGATGCCGGCGCCATCGAAGAAGTACCCGATCTCCGGGGCCAGCCCGGCGGCGCCGGAGACCATGCCCTTCATCCGGCCGCCGAAGGCGTCCCGGAACTTGCCGTAGACCAGTTTGTCGGCGAGGGCGTGCTTGGCGGTCAGGCCGACGGGCGCGGTGCGCTTGCCGGTGCGGCGGTGGTTGTCCTGGGTGACGCGCGCGTACTCGCGGGCGACCTCGGCGGCCCACACGAAGATCTTGTACTTGGCGCCGCCGCCGGCCTTCGCCTTGGCGACCACGCCGTTGTAGACCTTCTCGTAGGTCCGCGGTACGCCGCACATCTTCGTGGGCCGGACGGCCGGGAGGTTTTCGATGATCTTGTCGATCCGGCCGTCCACGGCCATCACGTGCCCCACCTTGACCTGGCCGGAGAGCAGCGCCTTGCCGAAGACGTGCGCCAGCGGCAGCCACAGGTACTGCACGTCGTCGGCCTCGACGAGCTTGACGTCCTCGATGGCGTAGCCGATGTACGACCAGGTGTCCTGCGACAGCCGCACGCCCTTGGGCCGGCCCGTGGTGCCGGAGGTGTAGATGAGGGTAGCCAGCTGCTCGGGGCGCAGCGCCGCGATCCGCTCGCGTACGGCGTCGGGCTGCTTCTCCAGGCGGTCGGCTCCGCGGCGCTCCAGCTCGGCGAGGGAGAGTACCCAGCCGTCCGGGTCGCCCTCGGCGGCGACCGCGTCCTCGGCGGCGACCACCACGACGTGCTCCAGGTCGGGCAGTTCGGCCCGCTGCTCGCGCACCTTGGCGAGCTGGGCGGCGTCCTCGGCGACGAGCACGCGGCTGCCGGAGTCGGCGAGGATGAAGGCCGTCTCCTCGGCGTTGGTGTTGGGGTAGACGGTGGTGTTGGCGCCCCCGGCGCAGAGGATGCCGAAGTCGGCGAGGATCCACTCCAGCCGGGTGCTGCAGGCGACCGCGACCCGCTCCTCGGGCTGCAGGCCGAGGTCGAGCAGCCCGGCGGCGATGGCGAAGACCCGCTCGGCGGACTGCGCCCAGGTCAGCGACCGCCACTCGTCCCGCTCCCCGCCCGCGGCGGGGACGGGGTACTGGAACGCCTCCCGGTCGGGGGTGGACTCGACGCGGTCCAGGAAGAGCGCGGCGACGGACGGCGGGCGGCTGTCCAGCTTCGTCTGGGTTTCGGTCTCGGTCACTGCATCCTCCGGCCCTGCTCTTCGCTGGTAACTGGCGAGTAACCAGCAGATTAGAGGGTGACCGCGGGCGGCGTAAGGGTTTGCAAGGCGTCGGATAGGTCTCGAAGCCGGGCCGGCGGGTGCCCCGCGCCGGCCCGGTCCCTACGGCTCCGCCTGCGGTCCGCCGCCGCGGGCGCCCGCGGCGGCTACTTCTTCGCCTTGCCGTCGCTCTCATCCGAGGACAGCACGGCGATGAACGCCTCCTGCGGCACCTCCACGCTGCCGACCATCTTCATCCGCTTCTTGCCTTCCTTCTGCTTCTCCAGCAGCTTCCGCTTGCGGGAGATGTCACCGCCGTAGCACTTGGCGAGGACGTCCTTGCGGATGGCGCGGATGGTCTCGCGGGCGATGACGCGCGAGCCGATCGCCGCCTGTACGGGCACCTCGAACGCCTGCCGCGGGATCAGCTCCTTGAGCTTGGCGACGAGCCGCACACCGTAGGCGTACGCCTTGTCCTTGTGCGTGATCGCGGAGAACGCGTCGACCTTGTCGCCGTGCAGCAGGATGTCGACCTTGACGAGCTGGCTGGACTGCTCGCCGGTGGGCTCGTAGTCGAGGGAGGCGTAGCCGCGGGTCTTGGACTTGAGCTGGTCGAAGAAGTCGAAGACGACCTCGGCGAGCGGCAGCGTGTAGCGGATCTCGACGCGCTCCTCGGAGAGGTAGTCCATGCCGAGCAGCGTGCCGCGGCGGTTCTGGCACAGCTCCATGACCGAGCCGATGTACTCGCTGGGGGTGAGGACCGTCGCCCGTACGACCGGCTCGTAGACCTCCTCGATCTTGCCGACCGGGAACTCGCTGGGGTTGGTGACGACGTGCTCGGTGCGGTCCTCCTCCACGACGCGGTAGATCACGTTGGGCGCGGTGGCGATCAGGTCGAGGTTGAACTCGCGCTCCAGCCGCTCCCGGATCACCTCCAGGTGCAGCAGGCCGAGGAAGCCGACGCGGAAGCCGAAGCCGAGCGCCGCCGAGGTCTCCGGCTCGTAGACCAGCGCGGCGTCGTTGAGCTGGAGCTTGTCCAGCGCGTCGCGCAGCTCGGGATAGTCGGAGCCGTCGACCGGGTAGAGCCCGGAGAACACCATGGGCTTGGGGTCCTTGTAGCCGCCGAGCGGCTCGGTGGCGCCCTTGCTGAGCAGGGTGACGGTGTCGCCGACCTTGGACTGGCGGACGTCCTTGACGCCCGTGATCAGATAGCCCACCTCGCCGACGGACAGCCCGTCGGCCGGGGTCATCTCGGGCGAGTTCGTGCCGATCTCCAGCAGCTCGTGCTGGGCGCCCGTGGACATCATCCTGATCCGCTCGCGCTTGCCGAGCGTGCCGTCGACGACCTTCACGTA
This sequence comes from Streptomyces sp. CNP082, assembly GCF_059570535.1. Classification (NCBI taxonomy): domain Bacteria; kingdom Bacillati; phylum Actinomycetota; class Actinomycetes; order Kitasatosporales; family Streptomycetaceae; genus Streptomyces; species Streptomyces sp. CNP082. Next base: position 52,198 of record NZ_JCANSZ010000008.1, on the reverse strand, counting down.
CGTCACGACGCCGCGGTACGAGTCGTAGACCGAGTCGAAGATCATCGCGCGCGCGGGCGCGTCCCTGACCCCCACCGGCGCCGGCACCTGCCGGACCACCTCGTCCAGCAGCTCCTCGACGCCCTCCCCGGTCTTCGCCGAGACCCGCAGCACGTCGGCGGGGTCGCAGCCGATGAGCCCGGCCAGCTCGGCGGCGAACTTCTCCGGCTGCGCGGCGGGCAGGTCGATCTTGTTCAGCACCGGGATGATCGTGAGGTCGTTCTCCATCGCGAGATAGAGGTTCGCCAGGGTCTGCGCCTCGATGCCCTGGGCGGCGTCCACCAGCAGGATGCAGCCCTCGCAGGCGGCGAGGGAGCGGGAGACCTCGTACGTGAAGTCGACGTGCCCGGGGGTGTCGATCATGTTGAGGATGTGCGCCTCGCCGCTGCTCCCGCCCGCCGAGGGGGACCACGGCATGCGTACGGCCTGGGACTTGATCGTGATGCCGCGCTCGCGCTCGATGTCCATACGGTCGAGGTACTGCTCGCGCATCTGGCGCTTGTCGACGACTCCGGTGATCTGGAGCATCCGGTCGGCCAGCGTCGACTTGCCGTGGTCGATGTGCGCGATGATGCAGAAATTGCGGATCAGCGCGGGCTCGGTACGGCTGGGCTGCGGCACGGTGGTTTCGGTCGCGGGCACCTAGGGGTCCTGTCGGGAGAAAGGGCGTGTCTGCACTCGTCGCCCCCATGGTCCCATGCGCGGGAGGCCGGGGACGGTTTGGGCGGCTGTCGCGGCTGCTGGTAGCCTGAGCCACTGTGCCTGGACCCGGTGAGGTCCGGCAGAGCAGGTCCACAGGACATTTTCCGAACATCTTCAAGAGGCAGCTACGTGGCGAACATCAAGTCCCAGATCAAGCGGATCAAGACCAACGAGAAGGCCCGGCTGCGCAACAAGGCCGTGAAGTCCGAGCTGCGCACCGCGATCCGCCGTACCCGCGAGGCCGTCGAGGCCGGGGACGCCGAGAAGGCCGTGGAGGCGCAGCGCGCCGCGGCCCGCAAGCTGGACAAGGCGGTCAGCAAGGGCGTCATCCACAAGAACCAGGCGGCCAACAAGAAGGCCGCGCTCGCCAAGCGCGTCCAGGCCCTCCAGGGCTGACCTGACAGCAGCACCGAGAAGACTGCGCGCCGCTGCGGTGAGCGCCGGTCCTCTTCCCGTGATACCGGCCGGGCCCTCTACCCCGGCTCGCGGACAGACTTCGTAGTACGCCACGCTACGTGGATGCCCCCGGACCCACTCCGGGGGCATCGCTGTGTCCGGGGCCGCCCGCGGGGCCTACAGTCCCGCCTTCGACTCCAGGTAGCGCTGCAGCGCCCCCGTTGCGGCCGTCTGCGCCGCGTCGCCCACCCTGCGGAGAAAGGCCAGCAGCCGCGACCGGGCGTCCCTGCGCTCCTCGGCGGGCGCGTCCGGGTCCTCGACCTCGTGTACGTCCGATTCGAGGGCCGCCGCGCCCGCGCCGCCGAAGCGGGCGATCAGGTCCAGCAGATCCTTCGCCGGGGTGCCGAGATGGGCCGTACCGGCGACGTTCTGCAGCACGGTGCTCTCCCAGGCGTGTATGAACTGCGGGTTCACATTGATCGTGTACGCCGCTCCCGGCCGGTCGGGAAGCCGGATCGCCGCCGCAGGCGCCGCCTGGGGGACCAACTGGTCCACCGACGCCTCCGCAGCCGGTCCGGTACCCGGCTCGGTGCTCGACCCGGTGCCGTCGGTCAACTCGCTCTCCAGCCGGTGCCGCAGCCGCAGCAGCCGGGACTCACGCTCCTGCCGCATGTCCAGCTCCAGCCGCCGTCCCTCCTTCGCATACCGGCTCACCATCTCCGCCGCCGCCGGACCGTCAAGACCCATCGCGCGTATCTGCGCCTCGGCAACGGGCGCGTCGTCGACGCACTGGGCGAGGAAACGGGAGAAGTCGTCGAACTCGTCGGCCAGGCCGGCGCGGCCGGACAGCTCGGCCCCGCCGAAGAACTTGTAGACCTGGCCGGCCGCGGTGGCGTAGCCGTCCTGCCGGATCCCGCGGCGGCCGGTGGCGACGAGCCACTGCCGGAAGAGCGAGATCAGCCGGTCGGCCTCGGCCGCGTAGAGCCGTCCGTGGGGGATGTAGACGCGGAACAGGAGATGGGGGTCCTCGGGGGTGGTGGTCCCGGTGGTACTGCCGTCCGCGGCCGGGCTCGCGGCGTACGTATCCGCCCAGAGCTGTAGCGCGGCGGACAGGTCCGCGTAATCCCGGCCCTTCGTCCGGTGGACGTCCTGGGCAAGTTCCCTGACGAAGGCCCCGACAGGCGACGGGTCCCCCTGCGCCGACGACGCGACGATCGACTGCCACATGTCCGGCCAGAGCCGGTACTGTGGCACAGGCCGCAACATCCCCCGGCGCGCCCACGCCTCGGTAATGATGTCCGTCAGCAGGTCCGGATCGATGTCGACGCGGTCCAGGAGAGCGCGCAGATCCCGCTTCGCCTCCGTGCTGAAGCCGGGGGTTGGCAACCGCTCCGCCAGCTCCGGCACGTACCGCGCCATCACTTCCACCGGCATCATCCGTGTCGTATCCCCCCAGTCCGCCCGGACGGAACTCACCAGCATGCCGACGACCTCCCCGGAATCCGGCACGTGGACCGCCGCGCCCCCGAACCCCGCGAGATCCCTCCCTCCGTGGACGGCGTTGAGCTGGATCCACCCGGCCCCCAAGGGCTCCGCGGCAGCGATCTCAAAGGCTGCGTATGCGCCGTCGTCATAGCCGCTGGGGAAGCCTTGCACCGATACGCGCTGACCGGACCGCGGACGCCAGGGAAAGGCAGGCAGCCGGACCGGTGCGGCCGCCACCCGGTGCCGCAGGTGCAGCAGCGCGATGTCGACGAGCCCCTGCCCGCAGGGGACGACATCGACGGCGGTGGGCTCCGTCTGCACCATCGAGACCCGCGTGTTGGCGCTGTCGACACTCACAACCCGTGTGCCGCTTACCACGTACGCACACGTCACCACGAGATCCGCGGTCACCAGCCACCCGCCGCCGGCCGGCGTCCCGTCCACCGTGATCCGCACCCAGGACTGGCCTAACTCCTCCGCCACGTTCGCCTCCTCCACCCGCAACCCGATCGTCGCATGGTCTACGGGCGGGGGCGGGCGGCGGTGGCGATGGCGACCACCGCTTTTTCCAGGGCGTAGGCCGGGTCGTCCGAGCCGCCCTTGACGTCCGCGTCCGCCCGGGCCACCGCGCGCAGGGCCGTGGCCACGCCGTCCGCGGTCCAGCCGCGCATCTGCTGGCGGACCCGGTCGATCTTCCAGGGGGGCATGCCCAGCTCGCGCGCCAGGTCCGCGGGGCGCATGCCGCGGGGGGCCGAGGCCAGCCGGCCGATGGAGCGGACGCCCTGGGCGAGTGCGCTGGTGAGCAGGACGGGGGCGACGCCCGTGCCCAGCGCCCAGCGCAGGGCCTCCAGGGCCTCGGCCGTACGGCCCTCGACGGCCCGGTCGGCCACCTCGAAGCCGGAGGTCTCGGCGCGGCCGGTGTAGTAGCGCGCGACGACGGCGTCGTCGATCGTGCCGGCCACGTCGGCAGCGAGCTGCGCGCTGGCGCTGGCCATCTCCCGCAGGTCGGAGCCGATGGCGTCGACCAGCGCCTGGCAGGCGGACGGCGTCGCGGTGCGGCCCGCGGCCCGGAACTCGGCCTTCACGAACGCCAGCCGGTCCGCGGCGCGGGTCACCTTCGCGCAGTCGACCTCGCGGGCGCCGGCCTTGCGCGCCGCGTCCAGCAGGCCCTTGCCCTTGGCGCCGCCGGCGTGCGCCAGCACCAGCGTGATCTCCTCGGCGGGGGCGGCCACATACGCCTTGACGTCCTTCACCGCGTCGGCGGCGAGGTCCTGCGCGCCGCGGACGACCACGACCTTGCGCTCGGCGAAGAGCGACGGGCTGGTCAGCTCGGCGAGCGTGCCGGGCTGGAGGGCGTCGTGGGCCAGCTCGCGCACGTCGGTGTCGGGGTCGGCGGCGCGGGCGGCGGCCACGACCTCCTGCACCGCGCGGTCGACCAGCAGGTCCTCCTGGCCCACGGCGAGCGTGACGGGGGTGAGCGGGTCGCCGCCGCCGCTCGCGGCCCTGCTGGTCCTGGGGTTCCGGGTCGTCGCTGCCATCGCCGTACAGCATCCCACGCCGGTACGACATCGCCGCCGGCCACGGGCACAATGGCGGCGTGAGCGACCTGACCTTCGTACTCGTGCTGCCCGACCGCGACGCCGCCCGGGAGGTGGCCGAGCAGGCCGCGGAGCGCTTCGGCCTGGCCGGGGAACCGCAGGTGATCCGCGACGCCCTGGCCGGCGAGGACGACGCGGAGGACGCGCAGTGGCTCGTCGTCGTCGAGGACGCGCCGGAGGCGCTGGCGGCGGGTCTTGAGGAGCTGGCCGAGTCGTACGAGGGCTGGCTGGAGGGCTCCGCGGACGTACCCGATGGGCCGGAGGGCCCGGAGGTACCGGAGGGTTAGCCCCGGCCCCGCGGCACGCCCGGGGCCCGGGTCAGCTTGCGGCGACCACCTGGATGTCCAGTTCGATCTGGATGCTGGAGCCCACGACGGCGATGCCGCGGGCGAGCATGTGCTGCCAGTTGAGCGTGAAGTCCTCGCGGTGCAGCTCGGCGGTGGCCCGGCAGGCGGCGCGCAGTTCGCCCTCCATGCCGTAGCCGGTGCCGAGGTAGCGGGTGTCCAGGGTGACGGTGCGGTTGACGCCGTGGATGGACAGCGCGCCGGTGACGCCCCAGCGGGCGCCGCCGCGGTGGAGGAAGCGGTCGCTGGCGAACTCGATCGCGGGGTGGCGCTGGACGTCGAGGAAGTCCGGGGAGCGCAGGTGGTCGTCGCGCATCTTGATGTTGGTGTCGATGCTGGCGGCGTCGATGGCGACGCGCATCATCGAGTCCTCCATGCGCTCACCGATGCGCAGGGCGCCCCTGAAGGCGTTGAACCGGCCGCGGACGCGCGCCATGCCGATGTGCTGCGCGACGAACGCGATGGTGGTGTGCGCCGGGTCGATCTCCCAGTCGCCGGGCGGGGGGAGTTGCGGCAGCGGGGAGGAGCTGAGCGCGACGTCGCCGAGGGCGTGGTGGGCGCCTTCGGCGACCTCGACCTCGCCGCGGTACGGGCTGAAGCCCTCGGCGTTGACGGAGAGCCGGTAGCTGCCGGCCGGGACCGAGACGACGAAGGTGCCGAACGGGTCGCTCTCGCCGCTGACGACCCTGCGCCCGGCGGCGTCGGTGAGCACGGTCTCCGCCCGCGGCAGCGGCTGGCCGACCGGGTCGAGCACCCGGCAACTGAGCACCCCCGCGTGCGCGGGGACCTGCAGGCCGACCACTCCGGCGCCGCGCCGGGCTGCCGTGGCCGAGGATCTGCGTCGTAGGCGACCGATCATGGAGCATCCACCCCCGTGGAATTTCAGTGACTCGGACACTCATTCGAGCACTGGTGTGGCTTTCGATGCAAACCGGAGGTTCGTTGCCGGGTTGTGGCGGCTGGTACGGGGTTGGGCCAAGTGCCGGAGTTCAGCGGTACGTTCGCTCAGCCTCCGGCATGTGGGAGCGGGGGCGGGATGCCGGATGATCGGAAGGAAACGACCTGGCTAGTCGCCGTACGGGGTGCCGAGCGGCGCGGCGCCGGCCGCCTCGGCCGTGGCCGGGTCCACGGTGTCGACGGTGACGAGTTCCTCGCGTCCTGAACCGCCGGAGATGTCGAGAGTGAGGACGGGCCCGACGCCGGGTGCGTACAGCTTGTGTTCGAGCACACGCGGTTCGAGGGCGTTGGTGTCCTTGGTGAGCAGAGCATTTCTGTAGTGCCCGGCAGGAACTTCAACCTGCTCGCCGGTGCTCAGCACCTCGCCGTTGTCCTCGGCTTCGCCCTTGAAATACTCCTGGCGGTATCGCTGGCCGTCAGCCGGACTACCGGCGACGATGACCCCGGGCAGGGCGCCGTCGACACCGGCCTCCCACGATCCGGCGGTGGCGGAGAGCCTTCCCTTGCTGAATTCCGCGGTCTTCTCACCCAGGTACCAGATGTTTCCCTGGGAGTCCTGGGCGTACCAGTCGATGGTGTCCTCGATCAATTCGCCGTTCTCGGTCACAGTGTCGCGTACGACGCGGGCGGTAATCCCGTTGGCGATCTTCTTCTTCTGGTTGGCGACCGTCACAACGACCTTGAGCACGTTGCCTTCTTCGTCCACCTCGCGGTAATTCCAGCGCCTGCCAGGCTTCATCGGCCAGTACTTGTTGTCGATGTCGACGGTGAACTCTCCCGGGGCCGCGGTGAAGGGGTCGTCGCCCTGCGGGAGGTCGGGTGCGTCGGAACTGTCCCCGCAACCGACCAGGGGGAGAAGCGCGCCCGCGACGCAGAGGGCGGCTAGATGGGGGTGGGCCTTCATGGCGCTGCTACTCCCTGACCTTGTCGCTGCTGCTTTCAGATGAGACGGCAGTCACAGATATGCGCTCACCGGAATCTAGCACTTCCGAGGGGCCATACCGCCACGTACGGCGCCGTCATCCGTGAAGTGAATTCTGCCGGGTACGGACGGAGTCGAGATCTTCCGGGATTTCCCGCTGTTTGATGCCGCTACCGCTTTCCGCCGAGGGTGGCGGAGGGGGTGCGGTCTTCGCCGTCGTCTCCCCGCGCGGTGAGGGCGATGGGGCCGTGCTCGTCGGTGCGCAGCACCGCGGCGCCCTGGGCGCGCAGGGCGGCGACGGTACGGGGCGAGGGGTGGCCGTACGGATTGCCGGCGCCCGCGCTGACGAGGGCGAAGCGGGGTGCGAGACGCCGCAGCAACGCGTGGTCCTGGTAGGCGGAGCCGTGGTGCGGGACCTTCAGGACGTCGACGCGGGGCAGCCGGGGGACGGCGGTGTACAGCGCGCGCTGGGCGGGCGGCTCCAGATCCCCGGGCAAGAGCACGGTGAGGCCCGCGGTGCGTACGAGGAGGGTGACGCTGGCGTCGTTCGGCTCGGCCGGGGGCGGTGCGCCCGCCGCCGGCCACACCACCTGCCAGGACAGCCCGCCCACCCGGCGCCGCTCCCCCGGCCGGGCGCGGATCACCGGCACCCCCGCGGCGGCGGCCGTACGGCGCACGGCGGCCGCCTGGCCCGGCGGCTCGTCGAGGCCGCCGACCTGGATGGCGCCCACGGCCCGGCCGCGCAGGACACCGGCCAGGCCCGCGACGTGATCGTCGTGGAAGTGGGTGAGGACGAGCAGGGGGACGCGGCGGACGCCGAGGGTGCGCAGGCAGCGGTCGACGAGCGCGGGGTCGGGGCCGGTGTCGACGACGACCGCCTGCCCCTCGCCCGCGGCCAGCGCGAGCGCATCGCCCTGGCCGACGTCGCAGGCGACGAGGCGCCAGCCGGCGGGCGGCCAGCCGGTGAGGACCCGGGTGAGGGGGACGGGGCGGAGCACGGCGAGCAGGACCAGCAGGGCGCAGGCGGCGCAGAGCCACCGGCGGCGGGCCAGGCGCCGCAGGCCGAGCAGCAGCACCGGGGTCACGGCGGCCAGCGCCAGCCCGCCGTACCAACTGCCGGGCCAGCCGTACGTGGCGCCGGGCAGCGCCGCCCCGGTCCTGGCGACACCCGCGATCCACTCCGCCGCCCAGCCCGCGGGCGTCGCCAGCAACTCGGCGGCCGGCAGCGCGGGCAGGGCGACGGCGAGCGCCGCGAACCCCAGGACCGTGGCGGGCGCGACGGCGAACCCGGCGAGCAGGTTGCACGGGATCGCGACCAGGCTGACCCGCGCCGCGAGCACGGCGACGACGGGCGCGCACACCGCCTGCGCGGCACCGGCCGCGGCCAGCGCCTCGGCGAGCCGCGGCGGCACGCGGCGGGCGCGGAGCGCCGCGCTCCAGCGGGGCGCGAGGGTGAGCAGGGAGGCGGTGGCCAGCACGGAGAGGAGGAAGCCGTACTCCCGGGCGAGCCACGGGTCGTACAGGACGAGCAGCAGAACGGCGGCGGCGAGGGCGGGGAGCAGGGAGCGGCGCCGGCCGGTGCCGAGGGCGAGCAGGGTGATCAGGCCGCAGGCCGCGGCCCGCAGGACGCTCGGCTCTGGCCGGCAGACGACGACGAAGCCGAGGGTGAGGAGCCCGCCGAGGAGCGCGGTGGCGCGCAGCGGGATGCCGAGCCGCGCGGCGAGCCCGCGGCGCTCGGCGCGGGCGGCGAGGTGGGGCGGGCCGATGAGCAGGGCGAGGACGATCGTGAGGTTGGCTCCGCTGACGGCGAGCAGGTGCGTCAGATCGGTGGCGTGGAAGGCGTCCTCCAGTTCGGCGGGGATACGGGAGGTGTCGCCGACGACGAGCCCGGGCAGCAGCGCGCGGGCGTCGGCGGTCAGCCCGTCGGTCGCCTCGCGCAGCCCGCCCCGCAGGGCGCCGGCGGCGCGCTGCGGGGCGCTGGGCCCGCGCACGGCGACCGGCGGTCCGTCCCCGGCGACGCGCAGCACGGCGCCCACGGCCCGGCCGCCCTCGGAGTCCGGCGAGACCCGCGCCTCGACCCGCACCCGGGTCGAGGGCAGCAGCCCCAGCCACGCCCGCCGCGCCGCGGAGCCCCGGGGCTGCACGAGGACCAGCACGGGGGTGCGCACGCGGGTGGTCCTGGGGGTGCCCGCGGTGGCGGGCGGGGTGGGCGCCGGGCCGGCGGCCCCACGTGCGGGATCGACGAGGGGCACGGTGGCCGGGTGGTGAGGTGCGGTGGCGGGTTCGTGGGGTGCGGTGGCGGTGCCGGCTTGGGGTGGGGGCGACGTGTCGGCGGGACGGGTGGTGACGAGACGGGCTTCGGCTCTGACGAGTACGGCGGCGGGGGCGGCGGCCGGGCCGCGGACCTGCGGCCGGGTGAGACGGGGGTCTGCGGTCACCTCCACCTCGACGGTGGCCTGCCCGTACCGCTCGGCGACCGCGGGCAGCGGACCGCGGTGGAGGTCGGCGCCGTGCAGCACCGCAACCCCCGCTCCCGCGGCGCCGCACAGCAGGACGGCGGCCCCGGCCGCCAGCACCCGCGGCGCGGCTGCGGCCGGGCGGCCGGCGGTGCCGGCGCGGTGCCCGGGCTGCGGCCGGTGCCGTCCGCCGCGACGGTGGGCCACCGCGAGCAGCGCCAGCCCGGAGACCGTCGCCAGCACGCACGCCACCGGCACGGCGGCGCCCTCGCGGCCCAGGGCCAGGGCTGCCGCCGCCCAGGCGGCCAACGCCGGCGGCACCAGCCGCAGATCGGCCGGCCCTTCCCCCGCCGCGCCCGGCGCGCCCGCCGCACCGGTCGGGGCCGCCGCTCCGTCCCCCGTGCGCGCAGCCGGCAACAGCCCGCGGACGCCGTGGTGTTCCCGGGGTGACGGGGGTGACGGGGATGACTGGCGTGAAGAGGTCTGCCCGGGTGCCGCGGCGGTGGGCGTGGTGGGGGCCGGATCACGGCTGGACATGGGGGCGGAGGTCCGCGAAGCGGCTGTCGCCGATGCCGTTCACGTCGCGGAGTTGCTCGATGTCGGTGAAGCCGCCGTTCTGGTCGCGGTAGTCGATGATGTGCTGGGCCAGCACGGGGCCGATGCCCGGCAGTGCGTCGAGCTGTTCCGGTGTCGCGGAGTTGAGGCTCACCACCTCCGCGGGTCCGGCCGCCGGTGAGCTGCCTCCCCCGGCCGGTGGGCGCGCGCCGGGGGCCGGCGGCCCGGCGGGGGCGCCCGGCGCCGCCGGTGGCGGCGGCTCGCCGACGACGATCTGCTCGCCGTCGACCAGTGGCCGCGCCCGGTTGAGGCCGTCCGCCCCGGCGCCGGGGCGGACGCCGCCCGCGGCGCGTAAGGCGTCCTCGACCCGGGACCCGGCAGGCAGCCGGTGGACACCCGGCTCATGCACCTTGCCGACGACGTCCACCACCACATCCGCCGCTGCCTCCGCCCCGGGCTCCCGGGCGGCATCCGGCACGGCGGCCTCCGCGGCGGGCGGTGGCGCCGAGCCGCGGGCCTCCGGCGGCTGTACGGACTGGGGCCGGCCGGACCAGAAGTGGTACGCGGCCAGGGCGACCCCGGCGACGAGCACCAGCGCCAGGGCCGCGCACGTCGCGGGCTCCAGCCCGCACCGCAGCCGGATCCACACCGGCAGCCGCTCCCGCACCGCCGCCCCCCACCGCTCCCACCACCCCGCTTCCTCCCGGCCCGCCTCTCCCCGGCCCACCTCCTTCCGGCCCGCTTCCTCCAGGCCCGCCTCCCTCCGGCCCACGGCCGGTTGGCCGCCGCCTTCCCCCGCGCCCGGCCGGGCGGCGGGCCCGGAGTCCGGAACGACGGTGCGAGCGGCGGCGGGGAGGGCCGGCGCGGCGCCGGAAGCGGGGACGGGCTCGGGGACGGGCTCGGGGATGAACCCGGGAGCACGGGCGGTCACGGAGCCGGCGGCGGACGCGGGCACGCGCACGTCAGCAGGGCCCTCCACCGCGACACCACGGCCGCCCACGGCACGGCGCACGATCCGCCGCTCCGGCCCGCGGGGCTCCGCTCCCGCGGACCGTGCCGCTCTGCCCGCATCCGCCCGGCCCGCCTCCGACGGCAGAGCCCGCGCACCCGGCGCCGGGCCGGTGGGCATATCCACCGCGCCCCGCACCGCCTCAGCCCGTCCCCGCTCCACCGGCGCCGGCACCAACCGCTCCGCACCGACCCGCCGGGGCCGCTCTCCCGCCCCCTTCGGGGGAAAGTGCGGGGGGTCCTTGCTGGACCAGCGGAGCCGCGGTGGTGGTTCGCCGGGCGGGCGGCGGGAGCGCGGGGGCGGGGGCGTGAGCATCGTCGTTGCTCTGTGCCGCAGCAGCTCCCGCGGCGTGCGCGGGGCCGCCACCGCCGCCACCGCATCCCGCCGCGGGGGCGCCCCGCGCGCGGCCCTTCCCGGCCCGCCCGCCGCCGCGCTCCCGCGCAGGCGGCGCCGTCGCGGCCCGTGGCGGCCCGGTCCCCTGGTCTCCGTACGTGCGCTCATGACCCGAAGGTACGAGCCCCGCCCCCACCCTCGGCGATCACCGGCAATTCCTGTGGATAACTCGCCAGTTGTGGACAACCCGCGGCTACGCGCCGCCCCGCCGCGACACCACCGCGCCCAGCAGCCCCGGCCCCGTGTGCGCCCCGATGACCGCGCCCACCTCGCTCAGATGCAGCTCCCCCAGCCCCGGCACCCGCTCCCGCAGCCGGTCCGCCAGCTCCGCCGCGCGCTCCGCCGCCGCCAGGTGGTGCACCGCGACGTCCACAGGTCCCGGCCCCGCCACCGCCCGTTCGAGCACCAGCTCCTCCAGCCGCAGGATCGCCCGGCTCGCCGTACGGACCTTCTCCAGCAGCTCGATCCGCCCCTCGTCCAGCCGCAGCAGCGGCTTGACCGCCAGCGCCGAGCCCAGCAGCGCCTGGGCGGTGCCGATCCGGCCGCCCCGGCGGAGGTAGTCCAGGGTGTCGACGTAGAAGAACGCCGACGTGCCCGCCGCCCGCCGCTCCGCCGCCGCCACCGCGTCGTCCACGCCACCCCCCGCCTCCGCCGCCTCAGCGGCGGCGATCGCGCAGAAGCCGAGGGCCATCGCCACCATCCGGGTGTCCACCACCCGCACCGGCACCGGCGCCTCCTTCGCCGCCAGCACCGCCGCGTCGTACGTCCCGGAGAACTCCGCCGACAGATGCAGCGACACGATGCCCCCCGCGCCCGCCTCCGCCGCCTTCCGGTACGTCTCCGCGAACAGCGCCGGGCTCGGCCGCGATGTCGTCACCGGGTTCCGTTTGCGCAGCGCCTCCGCCAGTGAGCGGGCGGAGATCTCGGTGCCCTCCTCCAGCGCCCGGTCGCCGAGGACGACGGTCAGCGGGACGGAGATGATGCCGTGCCGCCGCATCGCCTCGGGCGGCAGATAGGCCGTGGAATCGGCGACGATCGCGACATCGGGGGACATGGCCCAGACCCTACTGGGCTCGCGGAACACCCCGCATCCGAGGGCCCGCACCCGTGCCCGCGCACCAAGCGGGCCGCCGAGGTCACGCCGGGTGCCCAGCCCCCGGACAGCCGGCTCCGGCCCCCGGACAGCAGCCCCCGGGCAGCGGGACCGGCAGTGCTACGCCGACTCCGGTTTCCGCATCTTGTCGATCTTCGACAGCAGCGCCTGGAAGGCGTCCTGCCCCTCCGCCGTCCCGCCGGACGACAGCGCCGGCGGCTGCTTCGGCGACCTGCCCGCGCCGTCCGAAGGCCGCCTGTCCGCGCCGGACGGCACGCCGTCCGCGGCGCCCGCGGGACCAGAGGCACCCGGGGCGGCCCCAGCCGCCTCCGCCTCCTGCTCCGCCGCCGGCGTCCAGTGCCGCAGCGCCCCCGTCTCCAGGTCGATCTGCGTGGTCAGCGCGTCCAGCCCGTCCCCGTCCTCCGCCGTGTGCCGCGCGCGGTCCTGCGCCGCCCAGCGCAGCGAGTTCGCCGACTGCACGATCCGCTCCGCGCGGCTGCGCAGCTCCGGCAGCCGCTCCGCGACGCGCGACTTGTCCGGCTCCCGCTCCAGGTGCCGCAGCTCGCCGTCGACCTGGCGCGCGTACTCGTGGAGCCGGTCCAGCAGGCCGATCGACTCGCGCAGTCCGGGGTCGCCCTGCACGGCGTGCTCCAGCTCGCGGCGGGTGGCGTCGATGGAGTTGCGCAGGGAGAGCCGCAGGCCCGCGATGTCGCCGGCCGCGCCCGGCTGCACCGCGCGGCGGGCCTTGAGCGTGGTCTCCTGGACCGTTCTGCGGGTGTCGGCCACCGTGCGCTCGACGCCGCGCTTGACCGCCCGCGTCGCCTTCACGGTCAGGACCACGCCCGCCGCGACACAGAGCACGAAGAACAGCGCCAGCAGGGCGACGACGACGTCCATCGTCCTCCTCCTTCGGTGGGATTCCCCGCCTTCAGGCGGGGGGCAAAACCGATCTTGAGACACGGGCGGCGCGAAGCGTTACGGCTCCGCTACAGTGTGTGCCCTGCCCACGGGCAGCGGTCAGGGCTTGGCCGTCATGAGGCTCCACCGAGCCAAGTGAGAAGCCACCTCGTTCACGGGGTGGAGGAGTCACGAGGTCTGCATCCCTCCATCACGGGCAGCGCAGGCCGGGGCGGCCACGGCAGGCGGTCTCCCTCCAGCCTACGGGTACGGAGCAGGCCGGGCGGCCCCATCAGGCCCCCCGGCCTTCCCGGAATCATCCCTTAGGGAACGCTTCGGCCCCTGGACCCGGCCCCAGCGCCCCGCGCGCTCAGATGACCACGTTCACCAGCTTCGGCGCCCGTACGATCACCTTGCGGACCGGTGCCCCGCCCAGTGCCCGCTGCACCGCCTCGTCCGCCAGCGCCGCGGCCTCCAGCTCCGCCTCCGCGATGTCGGGCGACACCTCCAGCCGGGCCTTGACCTTGCCCTTGACCTGCACCACGCACGTGACCGTCTCATCGATCACGTACCGCGGATCGGCGACCGGGAACGGCGCGTAGACCACGGTCGTGTCGTGCCCCAGCCGGTGCCACAGCTCCTCGGCGACGTGCGGCGCCAGCGGCGCGACCAGCTTCACCAGCACCTCGGCGACGCTCCGCGGCACCGAACGCAGCTTGGTGACGTGGTTGTTCAGCTCCGTCACCTTCGCGATGGCGGTGTTGAAGCGCAGCCCTGCCATGTCCCTGGTGGCGCCGTCGACGGCCTTGTGCACCGCCCGCAGCGTCTCCTCGTCGGGCTCGGCGTCCACGACGGTGACGGCGCCGGTCGACTCGTCGACGACGTTGCGCCACAGCCGCTGCAGCAGCCGGTACTGGCCGACGACCGCGCGGGTGTCCCAGGGCCGGGAGACGTCCAGGGGGCCCATCGCCATCTCGTACAGCCGCAGCGTGTCCGCCCCGTACTCGGCGCAGATCTCGTCCGGAGTGACGGCGTTCTTCAGGGACTTGCCCATCTTGCCCAGCTCGCGCCGGACCCGCTCGCCGCCGTACCAGTAGCCGCCGTCGCGCTCCTCGACCTCCGCGGCGGGCACCGGGAAGCCGCGGGCGTCGCGGTAGACGTACGCCTGGATCATGCCCTGGTTGAACAGCTTGTGGAACGGCTCGGAGGACGAGACGTACCCCAGGTCGTACAGCACCTTGGACCAGAAGCGGGCGTACAGCAGGTGCAGCACGGCGTGCTCGGAGCCGCCGATGTACAGGTCGACGCCGCCGTGCGGCTTGCCCTCTGCCGGGCCCATCCAGGCGCGCTCGACCGCGGGGGCGACCAGCCGCTCGGCGTTGTGCGGGTCCAGGTAGCGCAGTTCGTACCAGCAGGAGCCGGCCCAGTTGGGCATGGTGTTGGTCTCGCGCCGGTAGCGCCGCGGGCCCGAGCCGTCGCCCAGGTCCAGGGTGACGTTCACCCAGTCCGCGTTGCGCGACAGCGGGGTCTCGGGTCGGCTGGCGGCGTCGTCCGGGTCGAAGGTGCGCGGGGAGTAGTCCTCGGCACCCTTCACCTGAGGGAGCTCCAGCGGCAGCATCGACTCGGGCAGGGCGTGGGCGATGTCGTTCTCGTCGTAGACGATCGGGAAGGGCTCGCCCCAGTAGCGCTGGCGGCTGAACAGCCAGTCGCGCAGCCGGAAGCTGACGGTGCCCTCGCCGACGCCCTGGGCCTCCAGCCAGGCGATGATCTTCCGCTTGGCCTCGGCCACCTCCAGGCCGTTCAGGTCGATGCCCTCGCCGGCGGAGTTGATCGCGGGTCCTTCGCCGGTGAACGCCTTGCCGTCGAAGTCCGCCGGCGGCTGCACGGTGCGCATGATGGGCAGTTCGAAGACCTCGGCGAACGCCCAGTCGCGCGCGTCCTGCCCGGGTACGGCCATGATGGCACCGGTGCCGTAGCCCATCAGGACGTAGTCGGCGATGAAGACCGGGACGCGGTCGCCGTTGACGGGGTTCAGCGCGTACGCGCCGGTGAACACGCCCGTCTTCTCCTTGGCCTCGGCCTGCCGCTCCACGTCGGACTTGGCGGCGGCCTGCACGCGGTACGTCGCCACCGCCTCCGCGGGCGTGGCGTGCCCGCCGGTCCACACCTCGTGGGTGCCCTGCGGCCAGCCGGCCGGGGTGATCGCGTCGACCAGCGGGTGCTCGGGCGCCAGCACCATGTAGGTGGCGCCGAACAGGGTGTCGGGGCGGGTGGTGAAGACCGAGATGTGCGCGTCCTCGTGGCTGTCGACCGGGAAGTCGACGCGGGCGCCCTCGCTGCGGCCGATCCAGTTGCGCTGCTGCAGCTTGATCGCCTCGGGCCAGTCCAGCTCGTCCAGGTCGGCCAGCAGCCGGTCGGCGTAGGCGGTGATACGCATCATCCACTGCCGCAGATTCGCCTTGAAGACGGGGAAGTTGCCGCGCTCGGAGCGGCCGTCGGCGGTGACCTCCTCGTTGGCCAGCACGGTGCCCAGGCCGGGGCACCAGTTGACCGGCGAGTCGGAGGCGTACGCCAGGCGGTAGCCGCTCAGCACCTCGGCGCGCTCCTCGGACGTCAGCTCCGCCCAGGGCCGCCCGCCGGGCGTCTCGCGCTTGCCGGTCTCGAACTGCTCGACCAGGGTGGCGATCGGGCGGGCGGCGCCGGCCTCCTCGTCGTACCAGGACTCGAAGATCTGCAGGAAGATCCACTGGGTCCACTTGTAGTAGTCCGGGTCGATCGTGGCGAACGACCGGTCCGTGTCGTGCCCCAGGCCCAGCCGGCCCAGTTGGCGGCGCATGGAGGCGATGTTCGCCTCGGTGGTGACGCGGGGGTGGGTGCCGGTCTGCACCGCGTACTGCTCGGCAGGCAGGCCGAAGGCGTCGAAGCTCATGCTGTGCAGCACGTCGTGGCCCGTCATCCGCTCGTAGCGGGCGAAGACGTCGGTGGCGATGTACCCCAGCGGGTGGCCGACGTGCAGACCCGCACCCGAGGGGTACGGGAACATGTCCATGATGAACTTCCGGGGCCGGTCCGACGCCGCGGCCGTGTCAACCGCGTAGGTGCCCTCACGCGCCCAGAAGTCCTGCCAGCGTGCCTCGATCTCGGCGGCCAGGGCCGCGGTGTAGCGGTGCGGTGCCGTCGGCGGCACCGACTCGGTGGCGGCGGCGGTGGTCGTCTCGCTGCTCATCGTCCTCAAAGCTCCTGGTGGTCTCTGCCTGCGGTCCGGATGCGGAAACGAAAAATCCCCTCGCACAGGAGGGGACGCCGCGCTGAGTGTTTCCTGCCGTCAGCGCGGCCCGCTAAGCAGAAGGCGTCGGGCACGCATGGGGTCAGGGTATCGCAGCCCGGAGGGGGCCGAGTGAAGCCGAGGGGATTCGAACGCCTGACCCTTTACGTGCCGCGTGCCCGCTCTGCCGGACGGGCCGTACCGACGGCCCCGGGCAGTCAGGCCGTCGCGAACGAGTAGAAGCGCTTGAGCGTGCAGTGCTCGTCCAGCAGCCGGCCGTAGATCGGCTCGCCCTCCAGCTCCCGGTACGTCTCGATGGGGTCACCCTTTATGATCAGCGCCCGCGCGCACTCCTCGCACCAGTACTGGTAGTCGGGGTTGAGCGGCTCCATGTCGCGCACGATGGGGGTGCCGTTCCCGCACCAGTCGCACTTCCTGCTGTGTGCTCCCATCACTCAGCTCCAGCTATGGCCGCAGGCCGTGCACACATAGGAAACTCCGCCGTTGTCACCGAGCACCTGCGCGACGTGCGCAGAACCGCAGGCCGGACAGTGCAGGGCGGAGGCGCAGGAGGCGCCGTACGCTCCCGGCCGGCGGGGTTCGGCCGCCGGCTGCCTCCCGGTGGCGCACGAAGGCATCTCGCAGCCCTCCCTTCGGCTTCCGCCCTGTGAGGATGCTGTGATTCTGCCACGCGCGAGCCGGGCGGTCAGCGCCGATACCGGTACCGAACCCCCGCAAGCAGCCCGAGAACCCCCACACCGGCCAGCGCGAGGGAGGCGTCCCAGGTCGCGTCCGCGGAACTCTGCGCCGTCAGCGCGCCCACGCGCTCCAGGTACAGGGTGCCGATCGTCGCCACTCCGATGAGGCCGCCGAGCTGGGCGGTGGTGGTCAGCAGGCCGCTGGCGTGCGGCGCGTCCTCGGGGCGTACGAGCGCGAGTGCGCCGGTCAGGCTGGGGCTGAAGGCGAGCGCCAGGCCGAGGCCGACGCCGGTCAGCGCGGCGTAGAAGCCGGGGCCGCCGTCGCCGCCGTCGCGCATCGACATCCCCACGGCCAGGAACGACACCGTGAGCGTCGCGAAGCCGGTCGGCACCAGCGCCGGGCGCAGCCGCTCCGGGAGCCGCTGCCAGGTCAGCCCGGCGACGCCGAAGGCGGTGGCGGTCGGGACGAAGGTCAGCCCCGCGCGCAGCGCGCCGAAGCCGAGCCCCGACTGCAGATGCAGCGCCATGACGAACATGAACGCGCCGTTGAGCACCATCGCAAGCCCGGCGCGCACCACGGCCACGGGCATCCCCGGCGCACGCACCACGCGCGGCGGGAACAGCGGCACGCCCCCGCGCCGGCCCAGCATCGACTCGTACGCCGCGAAGGCAGCCGCCGTCACGACGCTGCCGCCCAGCATGACCCAGCCCCAGGCGGGCCAGTCCAGTTCCTGGCCGAGCACCAGCGGCACGGTGAACAGGGTCACCGCGGCGGCCAGCAGGAGCAGCCCGCCGCGGTCGAGCGCGCCCCCGTAGACCGGGCCGCCGCCCGCCGCGGCCCGCGGCTCGTCGCGCGGCAGCAGCCGGGCGCCGAGCGCGAGCAGGGGCAGGCCCACGACCACGTTCACCAGGAACACCGGGCGCCAGCTCCAGCCGAACAGGTCGGCGCTGACCAGGACGCCGCCCACGATCTGCCCGGCCGCCGCGCCGGTGGCCAGGACGGCCGAGTAGACGCCGAGGGCCCGGACGCGCTCGGTCCCGGTGAAGGTGCGCTGGATGAGGCTGAGCACCTGCGGGATCATCGCCGCCGCGCCCGCGCCCTGCACCAGCCGGAACGCGATGAGCTGGCCGGGGGTGGCGGCCAGCCCGCAGGCGAGCGAGGCGGCGGTGAAGAGCGCGAGCCCGCCGAGGTACATGCGGCGGTGGCCGAGCATGGCGCCGAGCCGGGCGCCGGTGATCAGCAGCACGGCGTACGAGATGACGTACCCGGCGATGATCAGTTGCAGCTCGGCACCGGAGGTGCCCAGGTCGGTGCGCATGGTGGGGGCGGCAACGTTGACGATGAAGACGTCGAGCAGCGCCATGAACTGGCCGGCGAGGACGACGCCGAGGAGCCAGCCGGTGCGTATGCCGGGAGCGTTGTCAGTGCCGGGCGCTTTACTGGAGGCATCGGCGGTGCCGGCCGTCCGGGCGCCGCCGACCTGGGAGGTCGTGGTGGTGTCAGGCATACCGCGAGCATCTCCCGGGTTCTGTACTGGTAATGAGAGCCTGCCGATGCTGGTACTGACAGCACCTGGCACGGCGGGCCGAGCACCCCGACCCTGGGGAGATGAGCATGACGACGACGGCGAGCGGACGCCGCCGGCCGGAGCTGGCCGCCTTCCTGCGCAGCCGCCGGGCGCGGATCACCCCGGCGGACGTCGGCATGCCGCCGGGCCCGCGGCGCCGCACCCCGGGGCTGCGCCGCGAGGAGGTCGCGCAGCTCTCCGGCGTCGGCGTCACGTGGTACACGTGGCTGGAGCAGGGCCGGCGCATCAACGCCAGCCCCCAGGTGCTCGACGCGGTGGCCCGCACGCTGCGCCTCGACGCGATGGAGCGCGAGCACCTGTACCACCTGGCCGAGGTGCCGTACGCGCCCGAACCGGCCGCCGCCGTCCAGTCCGTCGGCCCGGAGGTGCGGGACATCCTGGGCGCCATGGACCTGCCCGCGGCGGTCTACAACGCGCGCTATGACGTGCTCGCCGGCAACGAGCTGTACGAGCGGATGTTCCCCGCCCTCCGCGCCGCCGGGCAGGGCGAACAGAACGTGCTGTGGCAGCTCTTCTCGGCCCGCGCCTGCTGCTGCGCGATGGTCAACCGGGACGAGGAGCTGCCGATGCTGGTGGCCACCTTCCGCGGGGCGTACGGGCGGCACATCGGCGAGCCGTCCTGGGAGCGGCTGATCCGCGCCCTGTCCGAGACGAGCGAGGACTTCGCGAGGATGTGGCGCAGCGGGGACGTGGCGCCCCCGGGCTCGCGCATCAAGGTCGTGCAGCACGCCTCGGTCGGCAAGCTGCGCTGCATATCGACGTCCCTGTCGATCACGGGCATACCGGAGACCCGGATCGTGGTCTACTCCCCGGCGGACGAGGCGAGCCGCGCCCTGCTCGACTGCCTGCGGAACCTCGCGGACCCCCTGATCGGCTGCCCGGCCCACGCCCGCCCGCTGTCGCAAGAGCGGGCCCGCCGCGCAGCCCTGAACAGCCCGGACCTGGGGTGAGCCGGCGGGGTGCGGGTCCCCCGGAGGCGCGGGTCCCCCGGAGGGATGGGTTCCCTGGAGGGATGGGTTCCCTGGAGGGATGGGTTCCCTGGAGGGATGGGTTCCCTGGAGGCGCGGGTTCCCCGGAGGGATGGGTTCCCTGGAGGGATGGGTTCCCTGGAGGGATGGGTTCCCTGGAGGCGCGGGTTCCCCGCAGAGACGGGTCCCCCGGGGGGATGGGGGTGCGGGGGCGAAGCCCCCGCCCGGCGCGGACGAAGTCCGCGCAGAAACGACAAAGGCGACCCGGTCCGCGCCTTCCGCGGACACACGCCGCCTATCGACGGGTGGGGGCGCGGGGGCGAAGCCCCCGCAGAAACGGCAAAGGCGACCCGGTCCGCGCCTTCCGCGGACACACGTCGCCTATCGACTTTGTGGAGCTAAGGAGAATCGAACTCCTGACCTCTTGCATGCCATGCAAGCGCTCTACCAACTGAGCTATAGCCCCGCGTGTTCCCTCGCCGTTCCCGGCGGGCGAACGAGCTAAAGCTTAGCGGGAAGTCGCCCGGAAACAAAAATCGGTTACCGGGAGGGGAGCCCGCCCCGCCTCACGTGTCGTCGCCCAGCACCGGCTCCGGCAGGCTGCCCGCGTTGTGCTCCAGCAGCCGCCAGCCGCGCACCGACTCCCCCAGCACCGACCAACTGCAGTTCGACAGCCCGCCCAGCGCCTCCCACGTCCGCGGCTCGATGCCCAGCAGCCGCCCGATCGTCGTCCGGATCGTGCCCCCGTGGCTGACCACCACCAGCGTGCCGGCATCCGCCAGCTTGTCGGCGTGCGCCAGCACCACCGGCGCCGCCCGGTCCGCGACCTCGGTCTCCAGCTCCCCGCCGCCGCGCCGCACCGGCTCGCCGCGCTTCCAGGCGGCGTACTGATCGCCGTGCCGCGCGATGATCTCGTCGTGCGTCAGCCCCTGCCAGACGCCCGCGTACGTCTCCCGCAGCGCGCTGTCGTACGTCACGTCAAGGCCCGTCAGCGACACCAGCTCCGCGGCTGTCGTGCGCGTGCGCACCAGGTCGGAGCTGATCATCGCGTCCGGCCGCAGCGCCGCCAGCAGCCGGGCGGCGCGCCGCGCCTGGAGGACGCCCGTCTCGGTCAGCTCGATGTCGGTCTGGCCCTGGAAGCGCCGCTCCAGGTTCCACGCCGTCTGGCCGTGCCGCCACAGGACGATCCGGCGGTCACGCATCCCGCCGGGCCCCGTCGCCGTGCGCCTGCGCGTACTCCTCGGCCCGGCCGCGGGTAGCCACCGCGTCCGGCGGCAGGCCGAGCTGCGGGCAGTCCTTCCACAGCCGCTCCAGCGCGTAGAACACCCGCTCCTCGGAGTGCTGCACGTGGACCACGATGTCCGAGTAGTCCAGCAGGACCCAGCGGCCGTCCCGCTCGCCCTCGCGCCGCACCGGCTTGGCGCCGCGCTCCTTCAGCAGCGCCTCCTCGATGCCGTCCACGATCGCCTTGACCTGGCGGTCGTTGGGCGCCGAGGCGAGCAGGAAGGCGTCGGTGATGGCGAGGACGTCGCTGACGTCGTACGCGACGACGTCGTGCGCGAGCTTGTCGGCGGCGGCCTGCGCCGCGGTGCTGACCAGGTCGATGGAGCGGTCCGTTGCGGTCACTGGCGGGGCTGTCCACTTCTGTAGGGAACTCGGGGTATCACTCTGGATACGTATTCCAGGATCTCACGCCAGTACGACAGCCCCGCGGGTCCCGGCCCAATCACCCCTCGTAGTCCTGGCCGAGGACGACCACCACGTCCGCGTTCGCCGGCGTCTTGCCCTTGACCACCGCCTTCTCCGGCAGCCCCAGCGTCTTGGCGACCTGCACGGCCTGCTCCTTCGCCGCCGCGTCCGCGTACCGCACCTCGGAGGTCACCGCCGGCTCCGCCGCCTGGCCGCCGTCGACGAACGTGAAGCCGCCGTTGACCAGCGCGACCTTCGCGTTCTCCGCCGGCTGCGCGCTGCCCGCGCCGTTCTGCACGCTGACCCGCGCCGCCGTGGCCCCCTCGGGGCTCTTGACCGTGCCGCCGAGGACGTCCTCGACGATCTTCTGCGTGGCCTGCTCGCCCGGCCGGCCGTCGCTCCCGACGGCCAGCGTCTCGGTCGCGTACGAGCCCTCCTTGGCCAGCTCCGACAGCGACGCCAGCGACGCGGCCAGCTCGGCCTCCGACAGGGACGGGTCGAGGACCATGCCCATGGACTTCACCAGGCCCTTGGCGCCCGCCGTGTCGCTCGGCAGGCTCTTCAGCACGGCCTGCATGACCTGTCCGAAGCGCTGCAACTGCGCCGTCTGCGGCTCGCCGTCCTCCTGGTGGGTGGCGTAGGCGATGGCCGCCTCGCCGTTGAGCTGGCGCTTGGGGCCCTTCTCGACCAGCGGTTCTTCGCCCTTCTTCGCCCCGGGCACGGTCGCGTCGGCGTCGAGGGTGATGCCGCCGACGCCCTCCACGAGGATCTCCAGGTACGGGGTGTCCAGCCGCCAGCTCCCCTTGATCTGAGAGCCCAGCAGCCCGTCGATCGCGTCCCGGGTGGCGCCGGCGCCCTGCTCGTCGACGGACTGGCCGAGGGTGGTGGCGGTGCCGTCGTCGCCGGAGACGGCGAGGTCGTTGGGGAGCAGCACGGTGGTGCCCTTGCCGGTGGTGGCATTGTTCACGAGCAGCGCCGTCGCGCTGCCGCCGCCGTCGGTGTCGTGCAGGTGCACCACGAGGGTGTCGCGCTTCTCCTCGCCCGCCGCCGCGGGCCCCTCCTCGCCGCCGGTGAAGGGAAGGCGGTCGGTGGCCCACAGGAAGCCGCCGCCGCCGAGCACGGCGATGACCATGACGAGCAGCAGCGCGACGCGGCGGTTACGGCCGCGGCGCTTGGCCTCCTCGCGGCGCTCGGTGCGGCTCTCGGTGAACTTCAGCCAGTCGATGACGTCTTCGGAGGACTCGGTCTCGTCCTCGACGAAGGAGAACTGCTCGGTGGCGTACTCCGGCGGCCGGGGGCCCGGCCGGCCCTGGCCCGGGGGCTCCCCCGGCGGGCGCTGCTGCGGGATGCGTCCCCAGTCGCCGTCGGGCACCACGGGCGTCACGGGCTGCTCGCCGGAGTGCGCGGCCGGGCCGTAGGGGTCGTAGTCGTAGTCGTATCCGACGGCCGGGGGCGGGGCCTGCGGGGCGTAGTGCTGCTGCGCCCGGGGGTGGGGCGGCCGGGCCGGGTAGGGGGCGTGGGGCTGCTGGGCGTGCGGCTGGGGGGGCGGCTGCTGGGCGTACGGGTCGTAGTCGTAGCCGTAGCCGGATCCCTCGCCGCCGGGGTCCTGGACGGCCCCCTGCCGGTCGTAGTCGTAGCCCTGCTGGCCGTACGGGTCGTAGCCGCGGGCGTAGGGGTCCTGGTACGGGTCGTGGCCCTGCGGGCCGCGGTATCCGTCGTTCACTGGTGCCCCTTCCATAATGGGCATCCCCGCCCATGGTTCCCCCCGTGCTTACCCTTCGCTCCCCGTGCGGCCCCGCCGTCCCTCCGAATCCTGCGCGTCAGTCCCCGTCCCGGTAAAGCCTTCGTTTGTTGATGTAGCGCACTACCCCGTCTGGCACCAAATACCAGACCGGTTCGTCCCGAGCCACCCGTTCCCGGCAATCCGTGGACGAGATGGCGAGCGCGGGAACCTCGACCAGCGACACCCTGCCCTCCGGCAGCCCGGGGTCGTGCAGGTGGTGACCCGGCCTGGTCACCCCGATGAAGTGGGCCAGCGAGAACAGCTCGTCCGCGCCCCGCCAGGTGAAGATCTGGGAGAGTGCGTCGGCACCGGTGATGAAGAACAGCTCCGCGTCCGGTTCGAGCTCGTGCAGCTCCCGGAGCGTGTCGATCGTGTATGTCGGGCCCTCGCGGTCGATGTCGATGCGGCTGACCGAGAACTGCGGGTTCGAGGCCGTGGCGATCACGGTCATCAGATAGCGGTCCTCGCGCGGCGAGACCACCTTGTCGCCCTTCTGCCACGGCTCCCCCGTGGGCACGAAGATCACCTCGTCGAGGTGGAAACGGGCGGCGACCTCGCTCGCCGCCACCAGGTGGCCGTGGTGGACGGGGTCGAACGTCCCGCCCATCACCCCCAGTCTTCGCTGCACCGCCGTCAGCGGTCCCGGTTGAAGCGGGTGGTGATGAAGAGCAGGAGCAGCAGGATGAACAGGGCGCTCCCGCCGACGAAGTAGGCGTTGAGGGTGGAGCCGTCGCTCTCGTGCTCGCCGCCACCGCTCCCGGATGCGGAGGCGAGGGTCACGGCGAGGTCGTGGGCGGCAGTCAGAGCGCTCATGGTCACTGTGGCCAATCCGTGTCGTCGGGTGGGCGTGCCTCGACATCGTAAGCGGGTCCGCGACAGCCTCCCACGCCGACTCCGCCATCGGGGGCGGCCGGACCCGGCGGCCGGACCGGCGCCCGGCAGGCCGCCGAGGTCACCGCCGGGTGCGGATGCCGTGACGAACCTGCTACGGAACTCCCGGCAGCGCCGGCCCGTTGTCGCACTAGCCTTGGGGGTCAGCCGTACGGGGAGGGGACGGACAGCATGCCTGAACTCAACAAGAACGTGCCGAGCCGAGAACGCAAGAGGTTCCCCGGCATCTCCTCGCGGGCGTACGAACACCCCGCTGACCGCTCCGCGCTCGTCTCGCTGCGCAAGCTCACCGGGTTCGACAAGGTTTTCAAGGCGATCAGCGGCATGCTGCCGGAGCGCTCGCTGCGGCTGCTGTTCCTCTCCGACTCGGTGCGGGTCGGCGACCAGCAGTTCCAGCACCTGCACGACATGCTGCGCGACGCCTGCTACATCCTGGACCTGGAGAAGGTCCCGCAGATGTACGTCAAGCAGGACCCCCAGCCCAACGCGATGTGCATCGGCATGGACGAGCCGATCATCGTCGTCACCACCGGCCTCGTCGAGCTGCTCGACGAGGAGGAGATGCGGGCCGTCGTCGGGCACGAGGTGGGCCACGCGCTGTCCGGCCACTCGGTGTACCGCACGATCATGCTCTTCCTCACCAACCTGGCCCTCGCGCTCGCCTGGATCCCGCTGGGCGCCCTGGCGATCCGGGCCATCATCGCCGCGCTGCTGGAGTGGTTCCGCAAGTCGGAGCTGTCCGCGGACCGCGCCGGGCTGCTCGTCGGACAGGACCTCGAGGCGTCGATGCGCGGGCTGATGAAGCTCGCCGGCGGCAACCACCTGCACGAGATGAACGTCGACGCCTTCCTCGAGCAGGCCGAGGAGTACGACGAGGGCGGCGACGTCCGCGACTCCGTCCTGAAGATCCTCAACGTGCTGCCCCGCAGCCACCCGTTCACCACCATCCGCGCCGCCGAGCTGAAGAAGTGGTCGGAGAGCCGCGACTACCAGCGGATCATGGACGGCCACTACCCGAAGCGCGACGAGGACAAGGACGCCTCCGCGCGCGAGTCCTTCCGCGAGTCGGCCAGCAGCTACGCGGACACCGTGAAGAACAGCAAGGACCCGCTGCTGCGGCTCGTCAACGACATCGCGGGCGGCACCGCCGACATAGGCGGCAAGCTCCGGGACCGCTTCAACAGCCGCGGCTCGTCCGGCTCCGCCCCGGCCGACGGCTCCGGCCCCTCGGACTCCTCGCCGAGCTGAGCACCGTCCCCCCTCCGCTCAGCGAGCAGCACCCACGGTCACACGGCGCCGCCGCCCCCTCGTCCCGGGGGCGGCGGCGTCGTCCGTACGGTGACCGCGGCCGTCGCCCGGTCCGTACGCCCGCATGACAGCCGCGCGGCACCCGCGTGCTACGACGCCTTCGCCGCCGGCCCCGTGTCCAGCACCCCGCACAGCGAGCCGCTCAACTGCCCCGGCGTCGCGAACGGGTTGGTGCCGTGCGGCGCCTTCTGCGGGGCCCGCTCGCCGGCGAGCAGGGGCCGCAGATACGCCGAGGCGTCCGCGGTGCACGCCAGCGGACCGGCGGTCAGCGCGGTCTCGGCCAGCTCCAGTTGCCGGTCGCGCAGGTCGTCGTGGTCGAAGCGGATGCGCACCTGGCGGCGCACGGTGAACAGCGACGCGTCCGCCCGCCCGGGTGAGTCGGCGGACGACTTCGCGGGGCGCAGCGCGTAGACGAAGACGTGGTCGGCGCTGACCTCCAGCTCCTCCTCGCTGACCTCCGCGAACGTCACCGCGCCGTCGACCCGTACGCCCCGGTCGGCCAGCCGCACGTGCTCGGGGTCGAAGCGGACCATCCAGCCGGTCGCGGCGTGCCTGCCGTCGTCGGCGGGGCGGGCGAGGCTCTGGTCGAACTGGCCGTGCTGCTGCGGGTCGAGCTGGACGCGTACGCCGCGGACGTTGCCGCCGGTGAGCGTGTCGCCGTCGACCGCGGAGGAGACGAGGTAGTCCTTGCTGGCGGTGAGGGCCTGGACGACCTGTTCCTCGGTGAAGTGGAGGGTCGCGTCGGGGTCCGGCAGCTCGATGCCGTCGGCGCCGGTGCCGAAGTCCGCGGCGGGGCTGCCGGCGACCAGCTCGCCGGGCTCGCCGCCGGGCACCGGGCCGTCGGGCGTCAGCGGGACGACGCTGCTGCGCAGCGGCGCCGCGGCGGGGGCGCCGGGCTGCCGGTAGGGGTGGCGTACACCCATGTAGATGGCGGTGCCGAAGGCGAGCGCGATGAGCAGGACGAGCACCAGGGCCTGCCGGGAGGCGCCGGGCCGCTGGGGGCGGCGGCTGCGCACGGCGGGGGTGTGGTCGCCGACGCGCTCGCGGGCGGAGTACTCCTCCAGGCGGGCAGCCTTGACGAACGCCTCATCGAAGACGATGGAGCGGTATTCGTCGTCTCCGCCTCCCGGGGCGCGCTCGGGTGTCCCGTCGGGCGGGCCTTCGTGCCCGGCCATATACAGAAGAGTAGGTCCGCACCGCGTCCCGTAAACCGGCGCGTCAACGCCAACTTGCCGCTGCGCCGGTGGGGGTACCGCCCACGCCCGCAGGGCGAAGGGGGAGGGTGAGGATCAATCGGGCGGAAGCGGTTGCCGCACATCGGTGGCTGCGGGCCGGTCCGGGGTCAGCGCGGGGTGAGCAGCGGCTCGCGGGCGCCTTCGCCGGTCGTGGCCGAGGGGCTGGAGCCGCCGGGGGGCGGGGCGTCGTCGCGCCCGTCGGGGCCGGAGCGGTACACCGCGGCGAAGGACAGCGCGACTATGCCGACGCCGAGGAGGAGGGCGAGCAGCAGGGCGACGGGGCGCTGCCAGTGCCCGTGGCCGCGGTACGGGCGCAGGGCGCCGCCGTAGGGGCCGTACGGGTCGGGGGCATCCGGGTCGTCCCAGCCGTCGTACAGCCGGTCGTCCTGCGCGGCGTCGTCGAGGACGGCCTCGGCCTGGGCGCGGGCCTCCGCGGCTCCGACCATGCGCTCCACGGCGCTGGGCTCGTGGAAGTGGGCAGAGCGGACGAAGTCCTCGTCGAGGACCACGGCGGCGAACTCTTCGTCCGCGCCTCCGTGGTGGTGGCTGTCGGGCTCGTCACCGTCGGCGTACGGCCTGCCCCCCACATCGTCCGGCACCCGACCAGCGTAAACCGGGACAGTCGGGATGCGCCAGGCAGTACGGGATTCGGGCGACGGGTCCCGGCCGCCGCCGCGGCCCCGCGCGGCAGGCGGGACGGGCCCCGGAAGGCGTCTGTACGGCCCTCTCGCGGCCCCGGGGCCGCTGCCCGGCCGTCAGGGCCCCAGCGGTCCGTTCGGCGGCAGGACCGCGGGCTACTGGCCCTTGAGCTGGCCGTCGCCGGTGACGACGTACTTCGTCGAGGTCAGCTCCGGCAGCCCCATCGGCCCGCGGGCGTGCAGCTTCTGGGTGGAGATGCCGATCTCCGCGCCGAAGCCGAACTCCGCGCCGTCGGTGAACCGGGTGGAGGTGTTCACCATGACCGCCGCGGAATCCACCAGAGCGGTGAATCGGCGGGCCGCGGCGGTGTCGCGGGTGACGACGGCCTCGGTGTGGCCGGAGGACCAGCGGCGGATGTGCGCCACCGCGTCGTCCAGGGAGTGCACCACGGCCGCGGCGATGTCGTACGACAGGTACTCCGTGGCCCAGTCCTCGTCGCCGGCGAGGGGCACCTCGACGCCGGCCGCGGCGCCCGCCTTCACCCAGGCGTCGTCGCCGTGCACGGTCACGCCCGCGGCGCCCAGGGCGGCGAGGGCGCGGGGCAGGAAGACGTCGGCGACGGCCTGGTGGACGAGGACGGTCTCGGCGGCGTTGCACACGCTGGGGCGCTGGGCCTTGGAGTTGACGAGGATCTTCTCGGCGAGGTCGAGGTCGGCGTGCTCGTCCACGTACACGTGGCAGTTGCCCGTGCCGGTCTCGATCACCGGGACCGTGGACTCCTCGACGACGGTGCGGATGAGGCCGGCGCCGCCGCGCGGGATCAGCACGTCGACCAGGCCGCGGGCGCGCATCAGCTCGTGTACGGACTCGCGGCTCTGCCCCGGCACCAACTGCACCGCGTCCGGCGGCAGCCCGGCGGCGGTCAGCGCGTCGCGCAGCACGGCGACGAGGGCGGCGTTCGAGGCGTACGCGGAGGAGGAGCCGCGCAGCAGCACCGCGTTGCCCGACTTCAGGCACAGGGCGGCGGCGTCCACGGTGACGTTGGGCCGGCCCTCGTAGATGATGCCGACGACGCCCAGCGGCACGCGCACCTGGCGCAGCTCGAGACCGTTCGGCAGCGTGGAGCCGCGGACCACCTCGCCGACGGGGTCCGGCAGCCCGGCGACGTCCCGGACGTCGGAGGCGATGCCGGCGATCCGCTCCGCGGTCAGGGTCAGCCGGTCGACGATGGCGTCGGAAACCCCGTCGGCCCGCGCCCGGGCGACGTCCTCGGCGTTGGCCGCGACGACGTCCGCGGCGCGCGCTTCGAGTGCGTCGGCGACGGCCAGCAGGGCGGCGTCCTTGGCCGCCCGGGGCAGCGGGGCGGTCATCGCCGCGGCGGTACGGGCGCGCTGGGCGGCCTGGCGGACCGGGGACTGGGTTTCGCTGCTCATGCCGAGCAGGGTAGTCGGCGGTGCCGGCATCGCGGACGGGCCGTATCACTCCGCGAGACGCGAGCACCGGCGGGTGCGTGCTCCCGCGCTGTACCCCCTGCGCGTGCGCCGGTAGCCGCCTGGGGGCGCGAAAGCTGCCACACGCGCCGGGGCGTACGCCCCCCGTGAACCCAGCGCCGCCCGGTGCCGCGCCGGATCACCCCCCGCGGCTCAGAACGGATGCACCCCCACCGGCACCGCCGGAGCCGGCCCGTAGCCGTCGGCGATGCGCTGGTGGTACGTCTCCCGCGCGATCACCTCCAGACCGACGATCTCCCACGGCGGCAACTGCGCCGACGCCCGGTGCTCCCCCCAGAGCCGCAGCGCCACGGCCGCCGCGTCGTGCAGGTCGCGGGCCTCCTCCCAGTAGCGGATCTCGGCGTGGTCGTTGGCGTAGCGGCTGGTCAGCAGGAACGGATGGTCGTGCGCCAGCCGCTCCAGACCGCTCCTGATCTCCTTCAGCGGGGCCTCGGGGCCTGCGACGCTCAGTGTGACGTGCCACAGCCGGTGGGCACCGGCCGCGGCGGGTCCGCCGGCGTCCGCCCCGGTCGCCGGCTCCTCCACGCTGCCCGTATGCCCACCTCCGGTCCCCTTGACGCTGGTCAGCGTCCGCTGTGCCGTTCCCCGGGGCACCGCCCCTGGACGCCCTTGTGTCACGGGCGGCCTCCTGAATACGAGTCTGCAACGGGCTGCGCGCCGCGGCAGCCCCATACAACAAAGTTGACCAGCCGACGCGCCCGCCCGTGGTGCTTTTGCCCAAGGTCTCTTCCGCGACACCGGTTTTTCGCGCGCCGCGCGCCGGTCTCACGCGGGCCGCGTCACCCGCCGGGCGTCACCCCTCTGCGGATGACATGCCGCCCGCCGCGCACGGGCGCCTCAGTTGTCGCCCACCCGCTCCGCGCGCCTCACTTGTCGAGCAGCACGAGGTCGTCCCGGTGCACGACCTCGCGCTCGTACGCCGGGCCCAGCTCTCTGGCCAGCTCACGCGTGGAGCGCCCGAGCAGCCGCGGCAGCTCCTCGGCGTCGAAGGCGACGAGCCCGCGGGCGACGGCCCGGCCCGCGGTGTCCCGCAGCTCCACCGGGTCGCCCGCGGTGAACCGGCCCTCCACCTCCTTGATCCCCGCCGGCAGCAGCGAGGTGCGCCGCTCGGTGACCGCCCGTACGGCGCCGTCGTCCAGCACCAGCGCACCCTGCGGGGTGGAGGCGTGCGCCAGCCACAGCAGCCGACCGCGGGCGCGCCGCCCGGTGGGGTGGAAGTACGTGCCGGTGGGCCGTCCGGCCAGCGCCGCGTCCGCGTGCACGGCGGAGGTCAGCACGACGGGCACGCCCTCGCCGGTGGCGATCCGGGCGGCCTCCACCTTGGTCGCCATGCCGCCGGTGCCCACCCCGGCCCGCCCCGCGGGCCCGAGCCGGACGCCGGCCAGCTCGCCGCGGTGGCGCACCTCGGCGATGCGTGAGGTGCCGGGGAGGGTCGGCGGGCCGTCGTAGAGGCCGTCCACGTCGGAGAGGAGCACCAGCAGGTCGGCGCGGGCCAGGTGGGCGACGAGGGCGGCGAGGCGGTCGTTGTCGCCGAAGCGGATCTCCTCGGTCGCCACGGTGTCGTTCTCGTTGACGACGGGCACCGCGCCCATGGCGAGGAGCTGCTCCAGGGTGCGCTGCGCGTTGCGGTAGTGGGTGCGGCGGCTCATGTCGTCGGTGGTCAGCAGCACCTGCCCGACCCGCCTGCCGTAGCGGGCGTACGAGGCGGTGTAGCGGGCCATCAGCAGCCCCTGCCCGACGCTGGCCGCCGCCTGCTGCCTGGCCAGGTCGCGGGGGCGCTTGCCGAGGCCGAGCGGCGCCAGACCGGCGGCGATGGCCCCGGAGCTGACGAGCACGATCTCCCGGCTGCCGTGCTTGGCCAGCGCGTCCACCAGCGCGTCGACTCGGTCCGCGTCCAGCCCTCCGGCCGCCGTGCTCAGCGAGGACGACCCCACTTTCACGACGACCCTGCGGGCATCCGCCGCGGCTTCCCGACTCGCCCCTGCCACCTGTTTACCCCTGCGCTTTCCCGGCCCGCGGCCCGTCCGTCCCCGTACCTTCGGACCTGCGAATCTACGCCACCGGCCGGCCTTCCTGCGGCGCCGTCCACGGTACGGACGGCCGCCGGGACCGCCGGCAACGACGCCGATCTCAAAAACGAAAAGGCCAAAGAGGCCCGCTACACGCATTTGCGCCCGATTGGCGGCCCATGCCGGGTGGAGAATTGTCTCGCGCCCCGTGAGCGTCATACGGTCTGGGGTCAACTCCCTACCAACCCCGGAACCACACACTCCGGGACCGCCCTCACCACGTTCCTGCCAGGAGTCAGCACCCGTGCCTTTCGCCGGTATCGCCCCCCGCCGCCGCGCCGTGCAGCTCATGGCGCTGACAGCGCTGCTCGCAGCGTATTGCGCGCAGCTCGTCGGGGCGCTCAAGCCCAACGTGCCACTGCTCGTCGCCGCAGCCGCCGGCGGCCTCGCCCTCGACCTCTATCTGCAGCACCGGCAGCCCGGGCTGCTCTCCCTGCTCAGCAGGGTCCGCTTCGACGTCATGGTCCGCCAACTGCTGCGCGACATGCTCATCCTCTTCGGCCTGCTGCAGATCGACGGCATCGAGCCGCTGCAGGAGCAGTCGCCGCTGACGGTCATGCTGCTCTCGACGTACCTGGTGCACTTCCTCATCCAGGGCGTCACGATCATGGTGCGCCGGGACCGTACGGTGCCGGTCGTCACCCGCAACGTCGACGTCTCCGCGCTGGGTCTCGCGCCCGCGCCGCCCCGGATCCTCGCCCGCCGCTCCAGCCACCGCCTGCTGTACCTCTCCGTGCCGGTCACGGTCGGGCTGCTGACCACCGCCGGCACCGCGGACGCCGTCTGGGGCATCCTGGGCCTCGGCATCTCGCTGGCGCTGAGCCTGGGCGGCGCCCTGTACCTGGCGACCTGGCTGCTGCCCGGCAAGCGCACCGTCGACGACCAGCGGGTACGCGAGTGGTTCGCCGAGTGGCTGCAGGAGTACCGCCCGACGGTCGGCCTCTACTTCTCCGGCGGCGCCACGTCCGCGTACCAGGCCAACATGTGGGTCTCCACCCTGGCCGCCCTCGACGGCAAGCCGCTGATCGTGCTCCGCGAGCGCTTCATGGTGCAGAAGATCACCGCCACCGACGTGCCGATCGTCTGCCTGCCCAAGGTCGCCGACCTGATGCTCCTGGAGCACTCGACGCTGAAGATGCTGCTGCACCCCGCGAACTCCGGGAAGACCTCGCAGGTGCTGCGCATCCCCACCATCAAGCACGCCTTCACCAACCACGGCGAGAGCGACAAGCTGTCGAGCTGCAACCCGTACGCCAAGGCGTACGACGAGGTCTGGGTCGCAGGACCCGCGGCCCGCGACCGCTACCAGCTCGCCGACATCGGCGTCGACGACCACGACGTGGTGGAGGTCGGCCGCCCGCAGCTCGCGCCGATCCAGCCGTACGCGGGCCCGCCGCCCGCCGACGGCCTGACCACCGTGCTGTACGCCCCCACCTGGGAGGGCTGGGACGGCAACCCCGGCAACACCTCCGTCGTGCTGGCCGGCGAGAACATCGTGCGCGAGCTGCTCGCCGACCCCGGGGTCCGGCTGCTCTACAAGCCGCACCCCCTGACCGGCTCGGTCGACCCGCGCGCGGGCGAGGCCAACCAGCGAATCCAGGCTCTTATTGCCGAAGCGAACGCCGCTATGGTCGCCGAGGCCGCCACGGGCGCCGAAAGCGAGGACGGCCGGGGCACGGCGCGGCCGGGGCCGGAGGCCGCCGCCGCGCTGGCCCTGGCGCAGGCGCGGCTCGACGAGCTGGCCACCACCTCCTTCCGTACCGGCGCCGACGAAATCGAGCGCATGCTCGTGCAGTCCTCCCCCGAGGCCGGCCGGGCCGAGGCCGT
Organism: Streptomyces sp. CNP082; assembly: GCF_059570535.1. NCBI lineage: Bacteria > Bacillati > Actinomycetota > Actinomycetes > Kitasatosporales > Streptomycetaceae > Streptomyces > Streptomyces sp. CNP082. The sequence continues at coordinate 19,880 of NZ_JCANSZ010000008.1, read as the reverse complement.
GCAGGCCGCGACCGCCGCCTGGGAGGAGGCGTACTGGGCCTCGCTGCCCGCGTGGGAGCACCAGGTCATCACCGACTCCCGCCCCGGCATCTACGCCTGCTTCAACGTCGCGGACGTGCTGGTCAGCGACGTCTCCAGCGTTATCTCGGACTACCTGACCAGCGAGAAGCCGTACGCGGTCGCCAACACCAGCGGTCTGACGGAGGCGGAGTTCAAGGCGGAGTTCCCGACCGTACGGGCCGGGACCATCCTCGGCCCGAAGGCCAAGCAGGTCCCCGCCCTCCTCAAGGCCGTCCGCGACCCGGAGCACGACACCCTGGTGCGGGCCCGCGCCGAGCTGAAGGAGCACCTGCTCGGGCCCTCCGACCCGCCGTCCCTGGTGCGCTTCAACGCCGCCGCGGTGGCGCTGTGCGCCAAGGCCGACGCACGCGCGGCACGCATGGAGGCGCGAGGGGAGTCCGATATCCCTTCACAGCGTCGGGACGCGGCCGAGGAGCTGGAGCTGGAGCCGGAGGAGCCGGCAGGCGTCTAGGCCGCGTCCCCGACACGGATCAGCTGACGGACGAGGACGCCGACGCGGTCGCGGAGGCGGGCTTCGACCCCGAGGAGGACCCGGACCAGGAGGAGACGTGAACGGCGGCGGCCCGCGGGAGCACATCCCGCGGGCCGCCGCCGTCGTTCGTCACGGCTCCCGTCTCACGTGTCAGTCGAAACTCAGGCGAAGGTCAGACGGCAGTAGTCGGTAGTCAGGCGGTAGTCAGGCGAAGGGGTGTCCATCTGTTGGTCTGGGAAGTCGGGTGAGTGAGCGTAACCATGTATGAGCGAGTGTCGTTGTCAGGGTGTGAATCTGACGGAGTGGGCGAAGACGCAGGGCGTGCATCCGCAGACCGCGTATCGCTGGTTCCGTGAGGGGACGTTGCCGGTACCGGCTCAGCGGGTCGGCCCGCGCACGATCCTGGTGAACATCGAGGCGAACACCGCGCCGGAAGCGGTTGGCGGTCTGGGCCTGTATGCCCGCGTCTCCTCTCATGATCAGAATGATGATCTGGAGCGCCAGGCAGCCCGGCTGACTCGCTGGGCCGCGGCCACCGGCCGTCCGGTGGTCCGGGTGGAGTCGGAGATCGCCTCGGGTATGAACGGTGCCCGCACGAAGGTGAAGCGGCTGCTGGCCGATCCGGCGGTGACCACGGTTGTCGTGGAGCACAAAGACCGCCTCGGCCGGATGAACGTCGAACTCGTTGAGGCCGCCCTGTCCGCGACCGGGCGGCGTCTGGTCGTGCTGGACGAGGGCGAGGTCGAAGACGACCTCGTGCAGGACATCGTGGACGTGCTGACGTCGTTCTGCACTCGCTTGTACGGGTGCCGGTCGGCGAAGAACCGCGCCAGGAAGGCACTCGATGCGGCTGAGCATGGCTGAGAGGAAGCAGGACCGGCAGATCGCCCGCCCGTTCGTCGCCGACGGGCCGTCCGGCGTTTCGATTCGGGACCGTCTCAAGGGCCTCACGCCCGAGGACGAGAAGGTGTTGCGGGCCGCCTGCGAGCACATGGGCCGTCTCGCTTCCGCTGATCTGGCCCGGCGCTGCCGTGACGGCCTGGACCACTCCACCGACACGTGGGCCGCCCGGAAGCGGGAGTTGACCGCCGAGTCCTCCTCGCGGTGGGCCGGTTCGGTCACCTCCCGCACCCACGACCAGTGGGGTCTTTCCCGCCGAGCCCAGCACCTGCACCTGGCGTCGCTGGACGCCGGTATCCGCACCCTGCGCCACCGCCTGTCCCTCCCGCTCGGCAACCCGACCGGTGCACCCCGGCGTTTCGACTACGACCTCAGCGGTTCGGCCAGCCATCGTGACGCCCAGCTCCGGCACGCCCTCACCCGCCTCCTGCACTGGGCGCAGGCGTGCGGAGTGCAGGCCATCGCGATCGAAGACCTGGACTTCACCGACTCCACAACCCGCGAGAAGCACGGCCGCAAGAAGAAGTTCCGGCAGCTCATCTCCGGCATCCCCACCGGCAAACTCCGCGCCCGGCTTCTGTCGATGTGCGCGGAAGCCGGTATCGGCGTGATCGCCGTCGATCCCGCCTACACCTCCAAGTGGGGCGCGGAACACTGGCAGAAGCCTCTGACCAGCAAGAAACGACAGACTTCCCGACACGCCGCCGCCTCGGTGGCGATCGGTAGGCGCGCCCTCGGGCACGCGATCCGGCGACGGACGACACCGCCCCGCCAGCACCAGAGCGATGCTGGCGGGCATCGGACCGCCCAGGCCGGACCACGTGACCAGCGGCGTGAGGAACCCCGCCCCCACGTCCCCGGACCACGCACGCGATGTGTGCAGCCGGACGCGGCAGGAAAGCGGGCGACCAGCGCATCCAAAACCGTTCGGAATGCGCCAGTTGGCCAGGTATGGGTCCAAGACTCACTCCTGCTCACTGATTAGGAACGGTCGAACTCCTCGTACTCCTCCTCCGCCCGCTCCGCCTCCCGCTCCCGGCGGCGCTGCGCGGCCGGGCGCGGGGCGTCGAAGCGGTGGTCCTCGCCGCGCCGGCCCAGCATCTCCGCGCCGGAGGCCATGGCCGGCTCCCAGTCGAAGACGACGGCGTCCTCGCCCGTGCCGATGACGACGTCGTCGCCGGGCCTCGCGCCGGCCTTGCGCAGTTCGTCCTCGACGCCCAGCCGGTTCAGCCGGTCCCCGAGGTAGCCGACGGCCTCGTCGTTGCCGAAGTCGGTCTGGCGCACCCAGCGCTCCGGCTTCTCGCCGGTGATGCGGAACAGCGCCCCGTCCGCGCCGCCCTCGCGGGCGACGGTGAAGCCGGCCTCGTCGACGGCGTGCGGGCGGATGACGATCCGCGTCGACTCCTGCCGGGGCCGCGCCGCGCGCGCCGCGGAGACGAGGCCGGCGAGCCCGTACGACAGCTCCTTCAGGCCCGTACGCGCGACCGCCGAGACCTCGTAGACCGTGAAGCCGCGCTCTTCGAGGTCGGGGCGGACCATCTCGGCCAGGTCGCGGCCGTCCGGGATGTCGGTCTTGTTGAGGACGACCACGCGCGGCCGGTCCTCCAGACCGCCGTACGCGCGCAGTTCCTCCTCGATGACGTCGAGGTCGCTGACCGGGTCGCGGTCGGACTCCAGGGTCGCGGTGTCCAGCACGTGCACGAGCACCGAGCAGCGCTCGACGTGCCGCAGGAACTCCAGGCCCAGACCGCGGCCCTCGCTGGCGCCCGGGATGAGGCCGGGGACGTCGGCCATCGTGTACGTCACGGCGCCGGCGGTGACCACGCCGAGGTGGGGGATCAGGGTGGTGAAGGGGTAGTCGGCGATCTTGGGCTTGGCCGCGGAGAGCACGCTGATCAGGGACGACTTGCCGGCGCTCGGATAGCCGACGAGCGCGACATCGGCGACGGTCTTCAGCTCCAGCACCACGTCGCGCGCGGTGCCCGGCTCGCCGAGCAGCGCGAAGCCGGGCGCCTTGCGGCGCTGCGAGGCGAGCGCCGCGTTGCCCAGGCCGCCGCGCCCGCCCTGGGCGGCGACGTAGGTGGTGCCGTGCCCGACGAGGTCGGCGAGCACCTCGCCGTCCCCGGTGCGGACGACCGTGCCGTCCGGCACCGGCAGGACGATGTCCTTGCCGTTGGCGCCCGCGCGGTCGCCGCCCTCGCCCGGCTTGCCGTTGGTGGCCTTGCGGTGGGGGGTGTGGTGGTAGTCGATCAGGGTGGTGACGTTCTGGTCGACGGTGAGGACGACGTCCCCGCCGTGGCCGCCGTTGCCGCCGTCGGGGCCGCCGAGCGGCCGGAACTTCTCGCGGTGTACGGAGGCGCAGCCGTGTCCCCCGTTGCCCGCGGCCACGTGCAGGGTGACGCGGTCCACGAAGGTGGTCATGAGGGTGTGCCTCCCGGCGGTGAGGAGCGGTCGGGGCTCGGGTATGCCGTACGGCACGCTCGTGCCGTACGACATCGTGGAACGCGCCGAGGGCGGCCCGGCTTCCCCGCACGCCGTCCGTGGCACGTGCGGAGCGGCGGACCGCCCTCGGATCAGATGTGTGGTGTCCGGAGCCGGAGCTTACTCGGCGTCCTGCACGATGTTCACGACCTTGCGGCCGCGGCTGGTGCCGAACTTGACCGAGCCGGGGATCAGCGCGAACAGCGTGTCGTCGCCGCCGCGGCCCACGCCCGTGCCCGGGTGGAACTTGGTGCCGCGCTGCCGGATGATGATCTCGCCGGCGCCGACGACCTGGCCGCCGAAGCGCTTGACGCCGAGCCGCTGGGCATTGGAGTCGCGACCGTTCCGAGTGGACGATGCGCCCTTCTTGTGTGCCATCTCTCCTCAGTCCTTACTTCGCGGCCGGCGCGGGGATCTCGGTGATCTTCAGCGCGGTGTGCAGTTGGCGGTGACCGATCCGCTTGCGGTAACCGGTCTTGTTCTTGTACTTCAGGATGTCGATCTTGTCGCCCTTGTGGTGGTCCACGACCTCGGCCTGGACCTTCACACCGTCCAGGACCCAGGGGTCGCTGGTCACGGTCTCGCCGTCGACGACGAGCAGGGTGGAGAGCTCGACGCTGTCGCCGACGCTCTTGCTGGCCAACCGGTCTACCTCGATGACGTCGCCCACAGAAACCTTCTGCTGGCGGCCGCCGGTGCGCACGATCGCGTACACGCGCTTCAGCTCTCTTTCTCATCGCGACGGAGACCCCTGATGCCAGCCGCCCGGCTGGAGCGCATGGGATGAGCGGCCTCTCCCGCCGCTCACGAGGTGGCTGCGGGAGGGATGTGCTCAGGAGCCTGGCGTGCCATGCAGACACGCCGACGTTCAAGGTTACGGGCCCCTTGACCACCTGGTCAAACCGGGCTAGCGGAACGCGCGCTCGCCGTCCTGGGGAAGCGGCTTCACACCCTGGCACAGGTTCGTCTTGTCCGCCGTCCCGGGCCACGCCACGCTCCGCATCGACGTGTAGTGGCCGAGGTACGTGTCGTGCACGGGGTCGCTGTCGATCTTGACGACGGCCTCGTCGTTCTCGCGCAGCGCGGGGCCGGTGAAGTTCTGCGAGCCGGTGAAGACCAGCTTGTCCCGGGCGCCGGCGTACATGCCGTCGATCAGCAGGTACTTGTTGTGCACGATGTACGGCGTGGTCAGCTTCCCACCCGGGTTCTGCGGGTCGCGGTCGTCGTTGTAGCAGCGCAGCGAGGGGCCGCCCTCGGTGTGCAGCACCTCCCAGGTGCCGGGGGTGCCGCCCTGGCTCTTCGCGCTGTCGGACTCGGCGTAGACGAGACTGACGCCGCAGCCCGCCTTCTTCAGCGAGACGAGCTTGTCGGCGATCGCCTTGCGGGTGATCTTGAAGATCGCGACCCGGACCAGGGTGCGCTGGGTCACGCCGGCGGCGTCCTTGTACGTGCAGCGGACGTTGTCGAGGACGGCGTGGATCGTGTCGGTGCTGTTGGTGGTGCCGGCCCGCGGGAAGAAGTACGCCTTGTACAGGCCATTGCTCGCGGTGACCGCGCGGTAGCGCCAGTTCGCCCACTGGGCGCCGGCCATGTCGCGGAAGTACTCCGCGTACGCCCCGTACATCGCCGGGTTGTCGGGCAGCAGCAGGGCGTCGTTGAAGAACTTCGTGTGCGCGGAGGGGGTGGAGTTGGACGTCGTCTGGACGACGACGTTCCGGGCGCCCTCGACCTCTGAGAAGAGCCAGAACTTGTTGTGCATGATCGACGCCCCGTACTTCGGGTCGCCGAGGCAGGACTTGTCGACCGGGCAGAGCTTCACGAACGACGCCGCCCCCGTGCTGGTGCCGAGCGCCGCCTTCAGGGTCGCGTACGCGGGGTTGTCCGGCCGGTCGCTGCGGCTGGACTCGTCCAGCAGCACCTGCACGTTGACACCGCGGTCGCGGGCGCGCAGGAGCGCGTCCACGACCGGCTGCTCCCAGATGTGGTAGACCGCCACCTTGATCGTCGAGCCGGGGACCGCCGCGTCGGTCAGCTCGATCAGCCGCGTACGGATCGCGTGCTGCTCGTCCGCGGTGCCCAGCGGGTCGTTGAAGATCGGCCCCTCGATCCACACCCGCGGCTCCGCCGCGGCGCTGCCCGCACTGCTCACGGCGTGCACCCCGGCGGCGGACAGGACGGTGGCCAGCGCGACCGCCTGACGCGCGCCCTTGCGCGGCGCGACAGCCCGATGGCGTCCGGTGGGCTTGAACACGGACATGAAAACAACGACCCCCTGGGGTGCACGGCCGGCGGCTGCTGCCTCGATCTGCCGTGCGGTGGGGGCGCCCGCGCGCTCGAGTGCGGTGTATCCAAACCGGCACACGAAGCCGATGTCAAGTGCGCGGACATCGGGGGCGAAAGCCCCTCGCCCCGCCGGCGGACCGGCGGGGCGAGGGGCGTCCGGGACCGTCCCGGGGGCGTCAGTCCTCCGCGGTGACGGAGACCGAGGGCGGGGAGCCCTGCTCCGCCGCGGCGGTCTTCTTGACCGACTTCTTGGCCGTGGCCTTGGTCGCCGTCTTGGTGGCGGCAGCCCTCTTCGCGGTGGTCGTCGCGGCCTTCTTCGCGGTGGTCTTCGCCGTCTTCTTGGCCGCGGCCTTCTTCGCCGTCGCCTTCTTGGCGGAGGCGCGCTTGGCCGCGGTCTTCTTACGGGCCCGGGGCTTCTCCGCGCCGTCCGCCTCCGGGGCCGGCTCCACGGCCGCCGCGGTCTCCGCCGGCGCCGCGGCCACGGGCGCCGCCTCCACCGCGGCGGGCTCCGCGCCCGCCGGCTCCGCCGCAGCCGGCGGGCCGCCCGGCGACATCGCCTTGCGGGTCACCCGCCGCCGCGTACGGGCCGGCCGCGCCGGCTCCGCGGGCTCGCCGGCCACCGGCTGCTCCGCCTCGACGGGGACCTCGGCCGGGGCCTGGGCCGGAACGGCCTTGGCCTCCTTGGCCTCCTTGGCCTCCTTAGCCTCCTTGGCCTCGCCGTCCCTCGCCTCCCTGGCTTCCTTGCCTTCCTTGCCTTCCTTGGCTTCCTTGCCTTCCTTGCCCTTCTTCTTGCGCTTGCCGCCGCCCGCCCCGGCCGCCGTGGCCTGGTCCATGTGCACGATCACGCCGCGCCCGCTGCAGTGCGCGCAGGGCTCGGAGAACGACTCCAGCAGGCCCTGCCCGACCCGCTTGCGGGTCATCTGCACCAGGCCCAGCGACGTCACCTCCGCGACCTGGTGCTTCGTACGGTCGCGGCCCAGGCACTCCAGCAGCCGGCGCAGCACCAGGTCCCGGTTGGACTCCAGCACCATGTCGATGAAGTCGATCACGATGATGCCGCCGAGGTCCCGCAGCCGGAGCTGGCGCACGATCTCCTCGGCCGCCTCCAGGTTGTTCCTGGTGACCGTCTCCTCCAGGTTGCCGCCCTGCCCGGTGAACTTGCCGGTGTTGACGTCGACCACGACCATCGCCTCGGTCCTGTCGATCACCAGCGAACCGCCCGACGGCAGCCACACCTTGCGGTCCAGCGCCTTCATGAGCTGCTCGTCGATCCGGTACGTGGCGAAGGCATCCACCTCCGACGTCCACTTCGACAGCCGCTCGACGAGGTCCGGGGCCACGTGCGAGACGTAGCCGTGGATGGTGTCCCACGCCTTCGCGCCGCTGACGATGACCTTCGAGAAGTCCTCGTTGAAGATGTCGCGGACGACGCGGACGGTCATGTCCGGCTCGCCGTACAGCAGCGTGGGCGCGTTGCCGCTCTTCGCCTTCTTGAGGATGTCCTCCCACTGCTTCTGCAGCCGCTCCACGTCCCGGCGCAGCTCGTCCTCGCTGGCGCCCTCGGCGGCCGTACGGACGATGACGCCGGCGTCCTCGGGGACGATCTTCTTCAGGATCGTCTTCAGCCGGGCCCGCTCGGTGTCGGGCAGCTTGCGGCTGATGCCGGTCATCGAGCCCTCGGGCACGTACACGAGGTAGCGGCCGGGCAGCGAGACCTGGCTGGTCAGCCGGGCGCCCTTGTGGCCGATGGGGTCCTTGGTGACCTGGACCAGGACGGACTGGCCGGACTTCAGCGCGTGCTCGATACGGCGGGGGCCGTTGGCGAGGCCGAGGGCCTCGAAGTTGACCTCGCCGGCGTAGAGGACGGCGTTGCGGCCCTTGCCGATGTCGACGAACGCGGCCTCCATGGAGGGCAGGACGTTCTGCACCTTGCCGAGGTACACGTTGCCGACGTACGACGCCGACTGCTCCTTGTTGACGTAGTGCTCGACGAGGACGTTGTCCTCCAGCACGCCGATCTGCGTACGGTCGCCCTGCTGGCGCACCACCATGACGCGCTCCACCGCCTCGCGGCGGGCCAGGAACTCGGCCTCGGTGATGATCGGCACCCGCCGCCGGCCCTGCTCGCGGCCCTCGCGGCGGCGCTGCTTCTTCGCCTCCAGCCGGGTGGAGCCCTTGATGGACTGCACCTCGTCGCTGGGCTCGGCCTTGGCGCGGGGCTCGCGGACCTTGACGACGGTGCGCTCCGGGTCGTCGGGAGCCCCCTCAGCGCCCTCCGCGCCCTCGGTACGCCGACGCCGGCGGCGGCGCCGGCGGCTGCTGGTGCTGCTGGGCGTGCCGCCCCTGGCGCGGTCGCCTTCCTCGGCCTCCTCTGCGGCGCCCGCGGCCTCGGCCTCGCGGGCCTCCTCGCCGTCCTCGGCGGATTCGTCGCCGCGCTCGCCGTCCTCGGCGCCCTCGCCACGGCGCCTGCGCCGCCCGCCGCGGCGGCGCCGGCGGCGGCCACGGTCCTCGCCGTCCTCCTGGTCCTCCTGCTCGTCGCGGTCCTCCGCGGTGCCCGCCTCGGCGGTCTCGGCGGTCTCGCCGCCGGTCCCGGCCTCGGCCTCCTCGGCCTCCTCCGGTTCCTCGGCCTCCTCGGGCCCCACGGCCGCCTCGGCGGCGGCGCGCTGCGGCGTCTGGAAGGCGGGCTCGGTGAACACGGGCGCCTGGAACAGCGCGAGCGGCGCGGCCCCGAAGCCGGGCGCGGCCTGCTCGGCACCGCTTTCGGAGAACTGCCCGGCGCCGTCGGCGGCGGCCGGCTCCGCGGAGGCGGCGGCGCGGCGGGTACGGCGACGGGGCGCGGCGGTGCCGGCGTCCTCGGGGGATTCGCCGGACGCGCCGGGGACGTCACCGGCCGGAGCGGTGACCCGGCGGGTACGGCGACGGGGGGCACCGGAGTCGGCGGCGGCCTCGGCGGCGGGCTGCTCGCCAGACGCGCTGGCAACCTCCGCCGCGGGCTCACCCGCCGGAGCAGTCGCACGGCGAGTGCGGCGACGGCCAGTGCCGGAGTCGGCGACGGTCTCGTCAGCGGCCTGCTCACCGGAGGCGCTCGCCACCTCCGCGGCAGGCTCACCCGCCGGAGCGGTCGCACGCCGGGTACGGCGACGGCCGGTACCGGCCTCGGCAACGGCGTCGGCGGCGGCCTGCTCACCAGACGCACTCGCCGTCTCCGCCGCGGGCTCACCCACCGGGGCGGTCGCACGCCGGGTACGGCGACGGCCAGTGCCGGCGGCCGGCTCGGCGGCGTCGGCGTCCGTGCCCGTGGCGGAGTCGGCCGCCTCTGCGGCTGCCGCGGGCTCGGCGGCGGGCTCGACGTGGGTGGGCTCGCCCGCGGGGGCCGTGACCCGGCGGGGCCTGCGGCGCCGGGTGCCCGCGGCGGGCTCGGCGGCGTCCTCTCCGGCGGCGGACGCCGCGGCGGCCTGGTCACCGGGCGCGGCGTCCGCCGCGGCCTCCGCCGTCTCGGCGTCGGCCTTGCGACGGCGTACGCGACGGGTGCGCGGCGCCGGCTCCTCGTCGGCGGCCGGGGCTCCGGCGGGCTCGGCCGGGGCCGCGGCGGCGGCCGGCTCCGCGGTCTCCGGCGTACCCGCGCTGCGTACGACACGGCGGCGCTTGCGCCCCTTCGGGGCAGCGTCGGCGTCCTGCTCCGGCCCGGCGTCCGCGGCGGCGGGGCCGGCGTCGGCCTCCGTCGCCGGCCGCGGCGCGCCCTCGGCGACCGGTTCTGCGACCGGCTCGGCCGCCGGTTCCGGTGCCGGCGTCTGCGACGCCGGCTCGGTGCCGCCGGCCGGGGTGCCCGCCGTGCGGGTCACCCGGCGGCGCCTGCGGCGGGGGCCGGATTCGGCGGAAGCGTCGGCGCCGTCGGCCTCTGTTTCGTTGTCGGCCACGGTCTGGGCTCCCTCGTTGGTGCTTGCATGGTGGTCTGTGGTCGCGGCCTCCCCGGCCGCGGCGGGCTGCCGCGCGGCACCGGCGGCGGCCGTCGGCTGCGGCGTCCCCGCATCCCGTACGACCCGCCGCCTCCGCGGCGGCGCGGCCTCGGCGACCGGCTCGGTGCCGGTCTCGTCCGGGGCGGGCGCGGGGGCGGTGTAGTGCCCGGACGCCGCAGGCTCGGGCTGGCCGCTCGCGGGCACGACGACGGTGTCCGGCCCGGTGGCCTCCGGCGTGCCGGCGTCACGTACGACGCGCCGCCGCGAGCGCCTCGCCGGCGGGGCGACCGCGGCATCGGCACCCGGCGCCGCCCCGGCGGTGTCCTCTCCGGCTAGGGCCTCTCCGGCTGCGGCCGCGGGCGTGCCGGCGGCCCCTTCGCCGTCTTCTTCGTCGTCTACGGCCGGTTCCCCGGCACCGGCAGCCGCGGGCACGGCGCTCTGCGGCTCAGCCGCGGCCGGCTCCGCGGGCCCCGGACCGGCCGCGGCACCGGCCGGCGGCACATCGGCCGCCGGCAGAGCAGCACCGGGACCGCCCGCCGCTCCCGCGGCGGGCTCGTACGTCAGTGCCGGCTCCGGGTTCCCGGTGGCCGGCTCCGTGGTTCTCAGCGTCATGTCCCCGCTGATCGGCAGGGACGTGCTCGGTGACACCTCCCCCGCCGGCTCCGCCGCCGCGCGCCGGCGGCGGAAGGGCAGGCGGTCACTGGGGGTGTCGAGTGGTCCGCCAATGGCGGCTTCGGCATCGCCGGTGCTGCCCGCGGAAGGCGACTGCGCTTCCGAAGGCTCAATCGGTTCGAGCATGCGGGCGGTTCTCCCGTCACGCCCCCGGGCGCCACCCCCCGGTACGGCGGCGGCCCGTGCCGTGCACAGGGCCACCGCCCGGGACGTATGCGCCGCGCGAGGGCTCTTGTCTCGCTCGCCGGGCCCGCCTCCTCAGGCGGACCGGCGAAAGTCTGCTGGTCCATGCGCCTGCCGGGCCCGGGGTGGCTCCCTCGTCCACCGGCGGCGCTTCGACACCGTCCCTACCCGGTGCCGTCCCCTGCCGTGGGCGGGGTTCCGCTCGCGGCCTGCGGTGTGGCGGCGAGGACCTTGGCATCGTCGGCATCGTCGCGGTCCGGCGCAAGCGGATCGGTCACCGTACCGGTCTCCGCGTCGAGCGGCCCCTGCGCCAGCCTGGTCACCGCTGCCGGGACCGGCGGCGCCAGGTCAGCCGCGACTCGCAGGCCGGACAGGACGTCGTCGGGTCGCACGGCAGGTGTCAGGTGCCGCACTACCAGGCGCAGTATCGCACAAGGACCCGCCTGCGGCCTATCGCCCCCGTCCGGGAGCACCTCGAGCGCGGCCACCGCACCGCGCGTGTCGAAGGTCCTCATCCCCTTCTTCGTCTGCCGTTTCACCTCGACCGTCGCCGCGGCCAGGAAGGCGCGGACCGCCTCCTCGGCCGTGGCGGGCGGCACGCCGTCGAGCCGCAGCTCCCACACCGACGCCCCCAGCCGGTCGGCGAGTCCCGGAGTGCGGGCCTCGACGGCGTCGACGACGTCGAGACCGGCGGGCAGGGACTCGTCGAGCAGCGCGCGCAGCAGCTCCGGGTCGCGGGCCTCGGTGAGCGCGATCTCCAGGTACTCGGCCTCGCTCGCGGTGCCCGTGGGGGCCGCGTTCGCGTACGAGACCTTGGGGTGCGGGGTGAAGCCGGCGGAGTACGCCATGGGCACCTCGGCCCGGCGCAGCGCCCGCTCGAAGGCGCGCTGGAAGTCGCGGTGGCTGTTGAACCGGAGGCGGCCGCGCTTGGTGTAGCGGAGTCGGATGCGCTGCACCGGGGGTGCGGGCGGCGGGCCTTCGGGCTGTCGCTTGCCCAGAGTCGTTCAGTCCTTCGTCCGTGAGCTTGTCCTGCCCCCAGGGTACGTGCCCGTCTTCCGGCGGCCTCCCCTCCGTCTGCTCTCCGTCCGCCTTTCATATGCGTCGTACGGACGCCGCGTTGGCCGCCGGCGGCGCCGCGCGACGAGGGCTCAGCGGTGTCCCGGCTGGTGCTTGACCAGGTCCACCGCGGGTCCGGGGGCGCCCGCGGGCGGCGGTCCCGCGGCACGCGGCGCCGCGCCGCGAGCCGGCTCCCGCGGGGCGCCGAAGAGCGCGGCGCGCAGCTCCATGCGGGTGCGGCGGGCCGTCGCCCGCGCCGCCGCGACGGCGTCCCGGCCGGCGCGCCAGGCGCCGCGGAGGGCACGGCCCAGGGGGCGGGCCGTGGCGTTCCACAACCAGCGGGTGATCCGCCCGGCGACGGACCAGGCGGGGGCGATGACGTAGCGCCAGAGGAGGAGGAAGGGGAGCAGGAGCGCGCTCAGCACCCAGCCGACGACGGTGAGGAGCCCGCGGAGCAGCCACAGCAGGCCGGTGCCGAGCGGCTTCAGGACGTACGACCAGAGCAGCGACGCGGGCGCCGCCACCAGCCACCGCCACGCCCACGCCAGCCCCGCCGCCAGGGCCCTGGCCGCGGCGGCGATCCCGCGGCCGACGGGGCGCAGGACGTAGCGGTACAGGGCGGTCGCGGGGACGACGACGAGGACGTGCAGCAGCCACCGCAGGCCGTGGCCGGCGGGCGTCATGAGGGACTTGTAGAGCCAGGCGGCCGGCGCCGCGACCAGCCAGCGCCAGGCCCACGCCAGGGGCGCGGCGACGGCCCGGCGCCAGACCCACCGCACGCCGCGGCCCAGCGGCGCCAGCACCCGCCGGTACAGCCACACCGCCGGCCGGGCCACCAGCCACTCCGCCAGCCACAGCAGCCCGGTGCCGAGCCCCTTCGCGGCGGCTACGAACACGTCCCACACCGCCCGCACCGGCACCACGAGGACGATCACGACCCACCGGACCGGCGCCGCGAGACAGCCCCCGCCGCCCGCGTCACCGCCGGGCGATGCCGATCCGTACCGTGCCTGCTCCGGTGCCCCGTACCGTTCCCGCTCCTGGGCCACAGCCCTCATCCCCCTCGTCCGCCCGCGCGGACGCACCCCCGTGCACCGCTACGTCCGCGCCGCCCCCGTGGCGACCCAGTAACGCAGCTTCAGTCCCCGCCGGTCCTCGAACACGCCCCCGTTGGCCTCGATGACCTTCCGCGACCCGACGTTGTCGTGGTCGCACGTCACCAGCACCTCCGCCAGCCCCAGACCGCGGGCCACGGGCAGCGCGCCGCGCAGCATGGCGGTGGCGTGGCCCCGCCGGCGGGCGGTGGGCCGGACATCGTAGCCGATGTGCCCTCCCTGCTCCCGCAGAAAACCGGTGAGCGAGTGGCGTATGGCGACCCGGCCGAGATAGGCGTCCCCCTCCACGTACCAGAGCGTGGTGCAGTGCACCCAGCCCGGGCGGATGATCGGGATCGTCTCGTCGGCCTCGGCGCGCAGCCCCGCGACGTACGAGGCGAAGACGGCGGGGTCGTGCCAGCGCCGGCGCCAGCGGCGGAGGTCCTGGCCGATGGACGTGTCGTCGCCGACCGCGCCCCGGCCCTCGGCCTCGAACTCCTTCATCGCCTCGGCGAAGGAGGCACGAAATCGAACGTCCGGGGTGGTCAGTTGCGGCATCGGGCCATGCTTACGGGCTTCGCGGCGCCCCGGCAACCGGATAACCGGAGGTCACAACGTATTCACAAAACAGTTGGGGCAACTGCACACGGTGAGGCTCATGGGGGAATTTTCGTTAATCAAAGGTTTTGTGGAAGCATGACGGCGAAAGTGCCGTTTCCTCACTGGTGGTGACCATGGGCCAGCACGCCCTCCGAATCCCCTCCCGTACGCACCGCGCCCTCCTGCGCGCCGGCCTGATCGCGGCGGCGGCCGGCTCCGCGCTCGCGGCCGGCGGAGCCGCAGGAGCCGCCGAGGCCCCCGCGGACGGCCCGCCGGGCACGGCGCTGGACACGCTGGGCAAGCTGAAGGCCGGCGAGGACAACAAGATCGACACCAAGCAGGTCGCCGCGGCGCTGCACGGCGTCGGCCAGGGCGTGGAGACGACCTGGCGCACGACGCTCGGGCCGCTGACGGCCCTCCAGCTCAACCCGCTGGCCAAGACCGGCTCCGACCCGCTGGACAACTCGATCAGCACCGCGCCCGGCGCGGGCGGTGCGCCGCTGAGCACGGCGGCGATCACCGGGCCGCTGGCCGAGGGCGCGTCGCTGAGCGAGCTGCCCACCCTCGGCCCGCTCGTCTCGGGTCTCGTCGGCTGACCTCTCGTCGGCTGACCGCAGCCGCCCGGCAGAGCGGCGCAGACGGCCCGCGGAGCGTGCTCCGCGGGCCGTCTGCGTGCGCCGTGGGCCGGCTCATCCCGTACGGGCCGGCCCGTACGCGCCCCGCACAAGGCCCCGGCCCGGGGCGAGTACGTGACTCGCCCCGGGCCGGGTACCGGGATTCCCCGTGTGGTGCGGGGGTCAGCCGGCGTTGTTGCCCGCGCCGTTGCCCGAGAGGATCGGGAAGTCGTCCAGCAGGTGGGACAGCGGGGCGTCGCCCTGGTCCGCGCTGGAGTTCTTGGCGCAGGTCTGGTTCTGGTTCTGGCTCAGGATCTCGGAGATGCTGAGCACGTTCTTCGCGACCTGCGGCAGCGCGATGCAGGTGTCGTTGAACGAGCCGTTGACCAGGGCCATGTTCGGGCTCATGTAGCCGCCCGTCTGGGTGTTGCCGTAAGCCTGCGTCGAGCCGTTGCCGTTGGCGTACGGGCCGTCGCCGGCGTCGTCGACAGCCATCGCCTGCGGGGCGGCCAGCGCGGAGGCACCGAGCATGGTGACGGCGACCGCCGCGGTCTTCAGGTACTTCTTCATGGTGTTCTTTCCTTTTCCACCTGAGGGAACAACGATGCGGGCACGCTGTACAACTCCGCACCCTTGAGTGAGTTATCCGGAATCGCCCGTTCGGACGATCGGATGGTGTCCGGAGCGAAACCGACCGCTCAGGAGCCGCCGTACGACTCCGCGCCGGCGGGCGCCAGGATGTTCTTTGGCAGGGCGCCCTGGATGATGTAGTGCGCCGCTTCTTCGACCGGCCGGACAACCCCCCGGACCTGCGGCCCGTCGACCGGCAGGCTTTGCTGCACCACGTCGGTCACGGGCTGGTTGACCAGTCCCTCCACGGCCTGCCGGGCCGCGGCGTCCAGGCTCAGGTCCGGGTTGGTGAGCTCGGGATCGATTGCGCCCGCCGGGCCGGCAGTGCCGAGTGCCAGGGCGGCACCGCACAGGACCACGGCAGACTTGACGTACTTCACTTGGCATCCTTTCCGCCACGGAGTCTTCGGAGCGATTTCCTTACCGTCGGAGCGACGGCCGTTCTCCCGAAGCCCCACCTTCGTCATTCGAAACGAGGGCGGCGCAGAGACGACACGGCACGCGGAATAATCGCTTACAAGTCCCCCGCGCGGAGCAACAATGCGATTGTCGGCGGAATGCAGAAAAGCCTTCGTGAAATGCCAGGAAATGCCGACCGCATGCGGGCACAGCGAAGCCCCGAGCCGTCGTTCCGGCCCGGGGCCACCTGTCTTTTCGCCCGCACGTGCGGGTCTTCTCCTCCGGCCCGCCGGCCGGCCTGCGTCAACCTGTGTTTCCACCCGTCCGGCCGTCGACCACGCTCAGCGGCAGCAGCTTCTTGCCGCTCTCGCTCAGTTGTGGCCAAGTGTCGAACTGCGGGCACACGCCGCAGTCGAAGCAGGGAGTCCAGCGGCAGTCCTCGACCTCCGTCTCGTCGAGGGCGTCCTGCCAGTCCTCCCAGAGCCAGTCCTTGTCCAGGCCCGAGTCCAGGTGGTCCCAGGGCAGGACCTCCTCGTAGGAGCGCTCGCGCGTCGTGTACCAGTCGACGTCCACGCCGTGCGCGGGGAGCGCCTTGTCCGCGCAGCGCATCCAGCGCTCGTACGAGAAGTGCTCCCGCCAGCCGTCGAAACGGCCGCCGTCCTCGTAGACGGCGCGGATGACGTCGCCGACGCGGCGGTCGCCGCGGGAGAGCAGGCCCTCGACGATGCCGGGCTTGCCGTCGTGGTAGCGGAAGCCGATGGCGCGGCCGTGGCGCTTGTCGGCGCGGATGCGGTCGCGGAGCTTCTCCAGGCGGGCGTCGGTGTCTTCGGCGGAGAGCTGCGGGGCCCACTGGAAGGGCGTGTGCGGCTTGGGTACGAAACCCCCGATGGACACGGTGCAGCGGATGTCGTTGGACCGCGCGACCTCGCGGCCCTTGGCGATGACCTTGGCCGCCATGTCCGCGATCTGCACCACGTCCTCGTCGGTCTCGGTGGGCAGCCCGCACATGAAGTAGAGCTTGACCTGCCGCCAGCCGTTGCCGTACGCGGTGGCGACGGTGCGGATCAGGTCCTCCTCCGAGACCATCTTGTTGATGACCTTGCGGATGCGCTCCGTGGCGCCCTCGGGGGCGAAGGTCAGGCCGGAGCGGCGGCCGTTGCGCGTCAGCTCGTTGGCCAGGTCGATGTTGAAGGCGTCGACCCGGGTGGAGGGGAGCGACAGGCCGACCTTGTCCTCCTCGTAGCGGTCGGCGAGGCCCTTGGCGACGTCGCCGATCTCGCTGTGGTCGGCCGACGACAGCGACAGCAGGCCGACCTCCTCGAAGCCGGTGGCCTTCAGGCCCCGGTCGACCATCTCGCCGATGCCGGTGATGCTGCGCTCCCGTACCGGCCGGGTGATCATGCCGGCCTGGCAGAAGCGGCAGCCGCGGGTGCAGCCGCGGAAGATCTCCACGCTCATCCGCTCGTGCACGGTCTCGGCCATCGGCACCAGCGGCTGCTTCGGGTACGGCCACTCGTCGAGGTCCATGACGGTGTGCTTGGAGACCCGCCACGGCACGCCTGAGCGGTTCGGCACGACGCGGGCGATGCGGCCGTCGGGCAGGTACTCGACGTCGTAGAACGACGGGACGTACACCCCGCCCGTCTTCGCCAGCCGCAGCAGCAGCTCCTCGCGCCCGCCGGGGCGGCCCGCCGCCTTCCACTCCTTGACCACGTCGGTGATCGTCAGCACGGCCTGCTCGCCGTCGCCGATCACCGCGCAGTCGATGAAGCCGGCGATCGGCTCCGGGTTGAACGCGGCGTGGCCGCCCGCGACGACGACCGGGTCGTCGTCGCCGCGGTCGGCGGCGGCCAGCGGGATGCCGGCGAGGTCGAGGGCGGCGAGGAGGTTGGTGTAGCCCAGCTCGGTGGAGAAGGAGACGCCGAACAGGTCGAAGGCGCGCACGGGGCGGTGGCTGTCCACGGTGAACTGCGGCACGCCGTGCGTGCGCATCAGCTCCTCCAGGTCCGGCCACACGCTGTACGTGCGCTCGGCCAGGGTGTCGGCGCGCTCGTTCAGCACCTCGTAGAGGATCATGACGCCCTGGTTGGGCAGGCCGACCTCGTAGGCGTCGGGGTACATCAGCGCCCAGCGGACGTCGACCGCGTCCCAGTCCTTGACGGTCGAGTTCAGCTCACCGCCAACGTACTGGATCGGTTTCTGGACATGCGGCAGGAGGGCTTCCAGGCGGGGGAAGACCGACTCGGCGGTGGATGCGGGCGCGGCAGTCATCGGGAAAGCTGTCCTCGGCGGTCCTGTGATACGTACGCGGGTGACCATTCAGCGTAGCGCGCGCCCCGCGCGTGTCCCTCTTCGCGCTGCTCACAGATGCTTCCGCGACAGCCGCGACAGCCGCGACAGCCGCGGCAGCCGGTCGCGAAGCTGCGCCGCGCGCTCCTCCTCGCGCGCGTAGAGGACGCCGTACGTGAAGGAGGGCTCCCCCGCGGCCTGCGCCTGCACCGCGATCTCGCGCAGCGCGGCCCGCGCCAGCACCCCGTCCTGGTAATCGCCCAGCAGGTCCTGGACCTCCCGCATCAGCGACGTGACGGTCCTGGCCTCCCGGCCGAGGACGGGGCGGGCCGCCTCGGCGGCGTAGCGCGTGCGCTTGGCGGCCTTGCGGGTCTCGTGGATGGCGGTGTCGCGGTCGGGGCCCGGCGCGAGGTCGAAGGTCTGCTGCAGGGCGCCGGCGAAGCGCCGGTACTGCCGGTCGACGGCCTTGCGGAGTACGGGCTCAGCGGGGCGGGCGGCGGCGGGGCGCAGGGGCGGGTCGGCCAGGAGGTCGTCGAGGGCGTCGAGCAGGGCGAGGTAGCGGCGGCCGTCGAGCACGGCGGTGATACGGCGCCGGGAGCCGCTGCGGCGGGCGGCCGACCAGGTGCGCAGCCGGCCGCGGACGGGGCCGAGGACGAGCGGTCGCGGCAGCTCGGCCAGGCCGGCGTGGATGCGCTCGGTGAGCACCTCGCGGTCGCGGTCGATGCCGAGTTCGCCGGCCAGCCAGCGCAGTTCGGCGGAGACGGCGTCGGTGCGGGTGCGGTCGAGGACGGTGCGGTAGCCGCGGAACGTGCTGCGCAGGCGGCGGCTGGCGACGCGCATCTGGTGGACGGCGTCGGGCAGGTCGCGGCGGACGGCGGGGTCGAGTTCGACGAGGGCGGTGATCTGGGTGCGTACGTAGTCGAGGACGACGTCGCCCGCGGGGCGGGCGGCGGGCTCGGGGGGCTCGTGGCCGGCCGGCTTCTTCTTGGCGGCGGACTTCTTCCCGCCGCTCTTGGCGCGCTTGCCCTTGGCGCCCTTCGCGCCCTTCGCGCCCTTGCCGGCTTTGCTGCCCTTGCCGTCCTTCGCCTTCTTGCCGCTCTTCGGCTTCTTCCCGTCCTCCTCCGCCGCCTCCTCGCTCTTCTCGCCCTTCTCGCCCTTCGCCTCCGTCGCGGCGAGCGCCCGCGCCAGCTTCGACGCCGCCGCCGACCGCCGCAGCCCGGCTCCGGTCAGTACCGCCTCCACCGCGTCGAGCACCGCCGGGTCTGCCCCGGGGCTCAACTCGGCCTCCACCTCGGCCCAGCGCGCCGTCGCCCCCGTCTCCGGGCGCTCCGCGGTCACCCGGTCGACGGAGACCTCCGCGACCGGTGCGCCGTCCGCGTCGAGGAGTTGGTGTACGTCCCGCTCCGAGCGGATGCGGACGACGGGCGCCAGCTCGGCGTCCCGGGTGCGGGAGCGGACGAGTGCCGTGAGGCGGCGCGGTATGCCCACGCCGAGCGGGGCGCGGATCTCGTCGCGTACGCCGGGGGCCACCGGCAGCTTCAGGTGCCAGCCCGCGTCGTCGCCGCCCGTGCGGCGGCGCAGGGTGATGCCGTCGGCCGCCAGCCGGCGGGCGGCGGTGTCGTAGTAGACGGCGTCGAGCAGGGCGGTGCCCTGGTCGGCCACCGCCGCCACGCCGTCGGCACTCGTCAGGTCCGGCAGCGGGGGCAGCTCGCGGGTGTCCGCCGCGGCCTCGTACTTCCGCTCGATTTCGCGCACCGTGTCCACCATGAGTCGAATTTAGCCGCGCTCGGGCGTTTGGTCATGAGGTGCGCGGGGCCGGATCGGGGGAACGTGCCGGGTGGCGAGGGTCCCGGGGGTGTCCTAGCGTCGCGCCCAGAACGACAAGGAGCTTCCCAATGCTGATGTCAAGCCGCTGCCGTGACGGGTGGTGTGGCTTCGTAGCACGCTCCGTCGCGGATCATGGCCCACAGGACGTTGACGCGGCGGCGCGCGAGCGCCAGCAGCGCCTGCTTGTGGCCCTTGCCCTCGGCTCTCTTGCGCGCGTAGTACGCCTTGGAGGCTGGGCAGCCCTTAAGACTGGAGAGCGCGGAGAGGTACATAGCGTTGAGCAGGCCGCGGTGAAACCGGCGTGGTCTGCGGAGGTTGCCGCTGACGCGGCCGGAGTCTCGTG